>CABXST010000007.1 GCA_902514885.1 uncultured Alphaproteobacteria bacterium
TAGCTAAATATATTTATACTGAATGCTCTAAGAACAATAAAAGAGTTCAAGCCTTGGGTGGAGCTAAAAATCATATGCTGATTATGGAAGACGCTAATTTGGAGGATGCAGTTAATGGATTAATTGGCGCCGCATTTGGGTCTGCCGGAGAGAGATGTATGGCTACATCTGTTGCTATCCCTATTGGTGAAATTCAAAAACCCTTCATGGAACTATTAAAAGAGAAAACTTCAAAAATAAAAGTAGGAGAGTCATTAGACCTACATAGTGAAATGGGACCTCTTATTACAAAAGAGCATAAACAAAATGTATTATCTTATATTGAAAAAGGTATCTCTGAGGGTGCAGATCTAGAAATAGATGGTAGAGATTTAACGTTACAAGGCTTTGACAGTGGTAATTTTGTTGGACCAACGATATTCAATAATGTCAGCACAAACATGACAATTTATAAAGAGGAAATATTTGGTCCTGTTTTATCAGTAGTAAATTTAAAAAACTTTGAACAGGCGATGCAAATAATTAATGATCATGAATTTGGAAATGGCACCTCTATCTATACATCAAATGGTGCTTTGGCTAGAGATTTTATGAAAAATGTTCAGATTGGAATGGTTGGTATTAATATCCCTATCCCAGTACCTATGTCTTTTTATAGCTTTGGTGGGTGGAAAGGATCAATATTTGGCGGTCACGGAATGCATGGAGAAGAGGGAATTAACTTTTATACTAAACGAAAGACTATAACATCAAGGTGGCCAGATGATGTCGCAGGGGCTTCACTCAACATGCCAACTATGAAATAATAAACTATGGATAAATTTAAAGATAGACAAAAAGCTTTTGAAGCAGAACAAAGCCAAAAAGAGCAAACTGAATTTGAAAAGAGAAATTCTAGAAATAAAGTTTTTGCTCAATTCATTCTTGATGATATTGGACAATCTGATAATTCAGAATTACTCAGAGAAATAATATTATCTGATCTTGAGGAACCAGGGGATGAGGATATAATTCGTAAGGCTTTAGAGGTGATATCTCAAAATAATGGAAGTTTAACTAGAGAAGACATAGAAAAAAAACTCTCTGAGATATAATTTACCAAGAACCATTATTTCCCATACTTGACCAAGGTTCTTTGATTTCAAGACTCTCACCTTTTTGAAGTAACTCAATGGAAATACCATCTGGTGATTTAATAAACGCCATATAACCATCCCTTGGAGGTCTGTTTATCACTACATTATTTTTCATAAGATTTTCACAAACTTGATAAATATTATCTACTCTAAAAGCAAGATGTCCAAAGTTTCGACCACCTTGATACTCTTCCTTATCCCAATTATATGTTAATTCCAAAAGGGGTTTTTTTTCACTTTCTGCTGTATTTTTATCGCCGGGAGCACAAAGAAAAATTAAAGTAAAACGTCCCTTCTCACTTTCTTTTCTAGAAAATTCTACCAAGCCCAATTTATTACAATAAAAATCAATTGACTGATCAATGTCACTGACACGAACCATTGTATGTAAATAATCCATATGTTTTAATTATCAAAAAAAAAATACTCTGTCTAAACTTTAATTAGAATTGTTTGTTACTGCCTAAAACTATTTTTTTACGAAGAACTGTCTCACGATAAAAAATATATCCTACAGATAATAATATTAATGGCCCCCCTAATAAAACTTCTCTTGAAAGAAATTCTCCGAAGATAATATATCCAATTAAAAAAGCCCATATTACAGATGTAAAATCTAGAGGTGCTAATACGGAAGCATCTGCAAGTTGAAAAGATTTAGAGAGACAAAGCTGTGCTACAAAACCTAAAATGCCGGATGCAATTAAAAGAACCAAATCAAAATTATTAGGCCATATCCAATCCTCATTAAAAAAGAATAAACTGAATAAAGTGGCAAAAAGTGTAAAAGTCCAAACACTCAATATATTATTATTGGTTAATAGTATTTTTTTTAAAATAATGACAGCCATTGATAGAAAAATGCTAGCTAAAAGAGGTAAAACAGAATAATTACTAAATAAATTAACACCTGGTTTTAAAATAATTACAACACCAATAAAACCCACAATAATTGCAATTACTCTTCTATAACCAATTTTTTCTCCTAAGAAAAAAATTGATAATATTGATATAAAAAAAACTGAGGAGTAGCTGATAGTTTGCATTTCAATTAACGGTACATACCTTAAGGATATAAAGAATAATGACATGGCAGCAATGCCTACTAAGCCTCTAAAAAAGTGAAGTTTGTAGTTATTTATAGAAGTGATTTTTAAATTAAAATAAAAGATTACTAAAAACAGTGGAATAAGAGCAAAAAAACTTCTAAAAAAAACTACTTCAAACAGTGGTAAATTATCTCCAGTAGCTTTGATACACACACTCATTAAAACAAAAAAAAGAACAGAAATTGATTTGTAGATAAATGCTGACATCTAGATAATCTAAATATATTAAATATGAATGAATTTACTAATAGTTAATGGGTACGATAAAAACGGATGGAGTAAGCTTGCAAAATATAAATTACAACCAATCTGTGAATTTTATAGAGATCAGTTAAAAAGCATAAATCCAAATATAAAAACTACATTTATTTATCCTTCAATGAACTTAAATAAGATATACGAAGAAAACTTCATAAAGTCATTTAGAGGGGTTGTCTGGACCGGTTCTAGTCTTAATATTTATGACAATACTCGAGAAATTAAAAATCAAATTTCTTTAATGAAAAAAATGTCAGAATTAAAAATAAATATGTTTGGAAGTTGTTGGGGAATGCAACTTTATACAGTCACAAATGGTGGGGTTGTTAAAAAAAATCCTAAAGGAAGGGAAATAGGAATAGCCTATAATATCAGCATTAACAAGTTTGGTAAGATGCACCCAATGTACACTAAAAAACCATTAGTGTTTGATGCTTTTGCCTCACATGTAGACCATATTTCTCAAAAACCAAACAATTCAAAAATTCTCTCTGATAATCATTTTTCGATACAGTCTCTTGTGACTAAAAATTTTTGGGGTACCCAATATCATCCTGAATTTAATTTTAAATATACTGGCAAAATTCTTAATGCAAGAAAGAGTATTTTACTCAAAGAAAAAATATTCACTAAAAATCAAATTACTAATCTAATTGAGGATTACAAAAAACCGAATGTTAATAGCTATAGTCAATCTTTATTAAGCGATAATATCCGGAATAGAGAGTTGAGAAATTGGTTAAATTATTTAAAACATAATTAAAAGATCTCTTTAAATTCAGTAAGGTTATTACACACTAAAAATAAATCTTTAAAATTTTTGTATGCAAACTTAGCATTCACAACTTTTTTATATTGATTGATTATGTCATTCCAATAATTTTCATAATTAAATATTAAACATTTTTTGTTCTTGATTACTCCTAACTGAAGAGCACTTACAACTAAGCTTATTTCCTCAATTGTACCTCCTCCTCCAGGTAAGGCTACGAAGCTATCTGATATTTGTAGAAACTTTTTTTTTCTTTGTTCCATTGTTTTAGTCACATAAATTTTATTAATTTTAGAGTGGATTTTTTCACGTTTATCAAGGAAAGATGGGATAATACCAGTTACATGAGAATTATATTTTAGTGCTGTATTAGCTACAACGCCCATCAATCCATTATCCCCGCCTCCATAAACAATATCATAATTATTTTGGGCCAAGTATTTAGTTACTGTAACAGCTAATTCTTTAAATTTTTTATTTGATCCATACATTGAACCACAGAATACGGCAACTTTATGTTTAGTATTTTTAAAATTCATATAAATTTAATTTACAGTAATAATCAAAAATGACTAAAAAAAATAATATGGATGATCTTAAAAAAGTAAGGAAAGATATTGATAATATTGATAATAAAATTATTGAATTAATTGGAGATAGATTTAAAGAAATTCATAAAGTTACTAAATTAAAAGAGAGTAAAGATGAAATAATCGACCACGAACGAATTACTCATATTTTGAAATCTGTTCAATCAAAGGCCAAAAGAAATAAAATTGATCCTGAAATCATAGTGAGGATATGGCAAATCTTTATCCAAGAGGCTATCAAGCTTGAGTCCTCTAAAATAAAAAAATAATTATATTAATACAATAAGCAGCATTATAAATAATATTGATATGAGAATTGTTGCTGCAAAACTAGGTGTTGTAACTTTTATATACGATGAATTACTAAATTTTTGAGATTTATTTAATATCAATTTGAAAAAAAACCTTAAATTTTCATAAATTAATTCTGTTAACAAACCTATTTTTTTAAATAGCGGTTTTCCTATACCGGGGAGCATTTTTCTATAAAACCAATCAGAATTTAATACTATAGATCTAATCTCTGAGGGATAAAGTTTAAATTTAACGAGAAATAGAAATGCAATAATAGCAAAAACTAAAAGTTGAAGCTGACTTATAACATGGTCTATCGTATATGGTTGGTACTCAACTGTGTATGGAAGTATCTGGTATAAGTATTTAGGGAAAACACCAATTCCAATACATAAAACAGCTGCAATACCCATCGCTATAAGCATATTAATGGGTGCTTCTTTCACTTTTGATTTTCTCTCATGCGCAAAAAATGCAAAATAAGGTATCTTTATTCCTGAGTGCTCTAACACTCCTGCAGATGCAAAAAATAATATAAAATAAATTAAAACCATACCCATACCACCTAATGAGGACATGATTAAAGACTTCGCGACAAAACCACTAAACAATGGGAAGGCGGAAATAGACATGGCACCTATGATGCAAAAGATTGTCGTAAAGGGCATGTATTTATATAGACCACCTAATTCTGAAGCTTTTGTGGTTCCTGCTCTGTATAAAACAGCTCCCATGCTCATAAAAAGTAAGGCTTTATATATGATATGAACAAATGCATGAGCCACTGTTCCATTAAGTGAAAGCTCCGTTCCGATACCAATACCAACAACCATAAAACCTAATTGGTTATTTAGACTAAAAGATAAAACCCTTCTTAAATCATTTTCAATTACAGCAAAAAAGACAGGGAACGCTGTCATAATAGCTCCAATCCAAATCAATGAGTCTGTGCCTGGAAACGTTCTGGCTAATGCATAAATAGCTAGTTTTGTTGTAAATGCCGATAAGGCCACTGTACCCGTAACAGAAGATTCAGGATATGAGTCTTGTAACCAACCATTTAAAAAGGGAAAGGCAGCTTTAATTCCAAAAGCAATAAATATAAAAATTCCAAAATCTGTAGTCAGGTCTAAAACAGTTAAGTTGTGATTTCCAGTTTGATACAACAACAAACATGCTCCAATTAAAAGCAATACGCCCGAGGAGACTTGAATGATCAAATATCTCATGGCAGCGTCTCTTGCTGCTTTAGTATTTCCTGCAAATACTATGAAAACTGAAGTTAGAGCCGTGGCTTCCCACCATATAAATAAACTAAAGAAGTCACCAGCATGAAGTGCACCTATCGCTGAACCGGCATAAGCAAGTGTCGCCATATGCTCCATTAAGTTTTTACTATGCCAGCTAAAAATAATGACTAGAACAGCTGCAATATGAAAAATGATAGAAAAAGGAAAAGTTAAGCTATCTGATTGATATAATATTAAATTTAATCCAAGTACGTCCCACTCTAAAAAAGTTCCATAACCATTGAATAATGATAAAGCTGACAAACCAACCGAAAGTAACATTGCAGGGTGTCTAAAATATTGTGGTATTGTTGGTAATAAGAATGAAGTAAGTATCATTATTAAACCTGGAATAATGTTACTGATCATAATAGTCCTCCTTTCTCATTAAGAATTTTCTTAACCACTTTCCTAACAAAACAATAAAAACAAAACTTATAAATCCAAAAAAAGCTGGAAAACCATAAATCTCAGCAAATGAAAAATACTCATGTCTATGGAATGTAAAATCTAAAAGAATTAAGAGAGCCCCAATAATCAGTATGTACTTTGTAAAACTTTTACCCATACTTTTTAAATCATTCTTCTTCATTTAACTCACTATTACTCCACTTACATTATTTAAGAAATAGTTTGCATAAAAAAAGAATATGAAACAACTCAATCCAGTAATTACTGGTGGCCAAACAGTTAAAGGAGCTTTCGTTAATTTTACTTCTCTTCTAGAATTTTGAGTAAATCCTATTACAACTGGTTGTAATAAATAATAAATATTCAAAAGTGAGGATATGCCTAGAATTATAGCAACAATAATAAATTCTCTCTCAATAGAACCCATTATTAAATAAAATTTGCTCCATGACCCTATAAATGGAGGAACCCCGATAATTGACAGAGCTCCTAAAGTGTAAGCAAAAAATATCAATGGTAATTTAAAACCCATACCTTTTAGTTCACTTACCTTTTTAATGTGGGCTGTTACATAAATAGCACCAGCACAAAAAAACAAGGTTATCTTACCCAGAGCGTGAGTAATTATATGAAAGGAAGCTCCTTTTAATGCTAGTGATGAAGCCAAAGCAGCTCCTAGAATTATATAAGAAAGTTGACTAATAGTAGAATAAGCTAATCTAGCTTTTAAATCATCTTTTGTAATTGCAATGATACTGGATGCCATAATTGTAAAACATGCTAACCAAACTAACCAATCTGAGCTTTTTGTTTGAAGTAAGAATTCAGGTCCTACTATATAAACAATAACTACAAGAAAGCTAAAAACACCAGCTTTTACAACAGCTACTGCATGAAGTAGAGCAGAAACTGGAGTTGGAGCCACCATTGCTGCCGGTAACCATCGATGAATTGGCATAATTGCTGCTTTACCAATTCCAAATACAAGCATGGCTATTAGAAGAGAAAGGTACTCTGCTGGAAACTGATTTATTAATATTCCTCCATCTTGAAAATCCAGAGTCCCTGTCTCAACCCAAATCCAAAATATAGCCGGTAAGAAAAATATTAAAGAAGTACCGACTAAAATAGATAAATAAAGTCGTCCTGCAGATTGTGACTCAGCATTTTGTTTATGTCCAACTAAAGGGAAAGTTGAAAATGTTAATATTTCATAAAAAATAAATAAGACTAGCAGATTTCCAGACCAAGCTATTGCCAGTGCGGCATGGATTGCAATTGAATAAAAAATTACAAATCTTGTTTGATTTTTTTCACCAGCTCCCCTCATATAGCCTATAGTATAAATAGAAGCCAGTATCCAAAGAGATGAGGCTACTAAACTAAAAATAGATCCAAGAGCAGATACTTTAAAAGTAAAATCTACTCCATCAAAAAGTGTAAAAAAAGTTATTTGAAATATTTCGTTATTTTGTATGCCATGAAAAATTTTTAAACTAATTAAAAAAGTTACTAGACCACCTATTATACCAAAAGAGTCTCTTAAATTATTATTATATCTACAGATATAAGAAAATAATGCTGCAAATAATGGGGTAAGAATACCCAGTATGATTAAAAAAGAATTACTCAATTTTGATAGCCTGATATTAGATAGTCTGCGGACAAGTTAGAAAATTCTATTATTGGTGATGAATATATTCCAAAAAAAATGATAGAGACTGTAATTATCCATATTGGTAAATAAATATAAGCATCCTCTTTTTCTGATTTAAATTTAATTTTAGAAAACCACATCTGTTCCACTATTTTCCAGAAGTATGCAACAGCTAATGCTGAACTTACCGCTACCAAAGCGATAGAAAAATACATCTGGTTTGTGTAAAGAGCTTGGAATAAATACAACTTTGAAATAAAGCCATTAGTTAAAGGCAATCCAATTAAAGATAGTCCGCAAATTAGTAAAGCAAAAGAAGTTATTGGGTATTTGTAGCCAAAACCTCTTAAACTACTCAGGGTTACCCTATCCTTATAAAGAATAGCAAAGTAACCAACAGCCATAAACAATCCTCCTTTAATTAAAGCATGATTAAATATATGGATAAAACCTGAAGTAATACCACTGTGGTCTTTAAGACTAAAAGCCAGAGTTATGTAACCTATTTGAGCAATTGAGGAAAATGCCAAAAGTTTTTTTATATCATCTTGATATATAGCTATCAAAGTTCCGATAAATATAGCGAGTAAAGATAAAGGATATAAAACAAAATCTAAAAATAAGCTTAAGTAACTTGGATATATTATGAATACCTCGTACAAAAGTCTCACAAAAAAATAAAGAATTGTTTTTGTAGCTAAAGCAGCCAAAAGAGTTGAAACAGCTGAGGGAGCGTAGCTATACGCAGGGGGTAACCAAATATGGACAGGAAAAATTGCAGCTTTTACCATAAGTCCAATAAGCATAAATGACATTCCGGCAAAGATAGCTAACTGGCCATCAGAATATTGAGCCAGCTGAATAACGAGATCATTCATATTTAACGTTCCTGTCATTGCATAGGCAAAACCAACTCCAATTACATAAAATGTGGCACCGATAGCTCCGATAATTAGATAATTAAATGCCGCTAATAACGCTTTTCTATTTTGACCTGCACCCAGTGCGATTAAGGAAATAGAAGCTAAGGCAGATATTTCTAAAAAGACAAATAAATTAAAAATATCGTTGGTTAAGATAATCCCGTTTAAACTTCCAATTGCCAACAACCACAAAGAGTAAGCTTTTCCAGAGTCCCTAGAGTCAATTTCACTTAAAAATATTTTCCTAGAATAAAATGTAGATATCAAAACAAAAATTGAAAACAACAATTGAAGCCCAATGTTGACTCCATCTATTTTGAAAGAGATCCCCCATGGTGGTTCCCAGTTTCCAAACTCATAAATTATCAAACCTGAAATAGAAATTTCTTTTAGAAGGTGTAGAGATAAAACCAAATGTAAAACTAAAGTGACAAGTGAGATGATCCAGGGCCATATTTTTGATGGCATGAAAGCAATTATTGCTGAAATTAGTAGAGGTAAAACCACTACCAATGCAGCAGCATCGTCTAAAAATATATCAAACATTTATTTATCTGACTTTAACTCCAAAGACTGTATTTCTTTTTCTTCGATTGTTTCGTAGTTCCTGTAGATCTGTAGTACTAACGCTAATCCTAGTGCTGAAGTTGCAACACCAACCACAATAGCAGTCAGTATTAGGACATGTGGTAATGGATTTGAATAAGCATTTTCCATTTTTGTTAAAATAGGAGCTGTTCCGTCTAAGACTTTTGCGAGTGATACAAAAAATACAAAAACTGCAGTTTGAAAAATTGCTAAGCCAACTACCTTTTTTAAATAGTTTTGACTCGTGATAATTATAAATAAACCACCAACCATCAGTAATATAAAGGCGAAATGGTTCCAAAAATAAATAAAGTTACTCATTAATCTCTCCAAAAGAAGCGAAGGAGTGATATAAGGCAATCATTACTGTTGCAACAGTGATACCTACTCCTAGTTCTACTAATATAATGCCTATATGTTGACCAGTTGAAGGGTCTGATGACAGAACATTATAATCTAAGTACATACCATCAAGAAAAATTGAAACTATTCCAACGCCTGCGTATAACAAGACACCAACACACATTAAATATCGATTAATCATTATCGGAACTAAAGTCTCACCTTTTGAAAGCCCAAATATCATTGAATATAAAATAAAAGCAGCCGCTACTATTACTCCTGCCTGAAATCCTCCTCCTGGACCATAGTCGCCATGGAATTGCACGTAAAGCCCAAATATAATAATCGGAGCAAAAAGAATTTTGCTCACGACACTTAATACTGGACTAGATGAAATTTTATCTCTCATTTTTTTTATTATTTTTCTTAAAGTTTGTTTTACGATTAAGAGTGTTACTAGTTAACAAGGCTATAACACCTAGGCCTGCAGTAAATATAACAATTGTTTCTCCAAGGGTATCAAAACCTCTATAGCTAGCTAAAATATTAGTTACGACATTTGGTATGTGAAAAAAGTCTTTGCTTTCCTTAAGGTACTCTGGAACTACATGAAGATGGATTGGAGCATTTGGATCTCCTAGTAATGGGAGATTAGCAATTATGATAATCAATATTAGTGATATCGATACTGCTAGGATAATACTAGGAAACAAATTTATTAATTTATTTTTTTTTCCCTCAGGTAATTTTGCAGCAGCCATTACCATTAAAATAGTTGATATACCAGAACCCACAGCAGCTTCTGTAAATGCGACATCAACTGCATCTAAGTTTACGTAAATAGCAGAACAAAGCAAAGTAAATGCTCCAGTAAGTGCTACCACGCTTATTAATGATGTAGTTTTAAAAATAAAAAAAGCTGTTACCAGTAACAGGGAAACTAAGAAAAAATTAATTAATAAAAAGTTCATTTTTTATTTTTTCCTTTTGGCTTATACCCTGACTCATGAGCAAATAAAGCTATGGAATGGCCTGTTACAGGGCTGGTGAATATTAAAAATATAGGAATCAATAATAGTTTAAGGCTTAATAAACTAAAACCTGAATAAATTATTAAAGCTAAGACTATAAAACCTGATCCTAGTGTATCAATTAGGCCAGCGGCATGAATTCGACTAAATACATCGGGTAACTTTATTAAGCCTAAACTCCCAGATAAAATAAAGAAGCAACCTATTGCTAATAAGATAAGAGTGATCAATTCAATATAATTATAAGACATTACTTTTTTTCCTTTTTATTTTGTAATACCTAAGTATTGCTATTGTGCCTAAAAAATTCAAAAGTATGTACATCAAAGAAATATCAACAAAATCAGGCCTTTCAAATGCAAAACCATGAACACTAATGCCTATGGCTATAATAGTCCCGATGCTTGATATTGATAATATTCTGTCAAAAGGAGTTGGTCCTTTGATTGCTCGAACTAAGCATAATGCTACAGAGACTCCCAAAACAGTTAATGTTGCAAAAAAGATCATCTATCTAAATCCGTAATTACTTTGTTCATATCATCTGTCTGCAAGTCTTCAGATAATTTCTTACTTAATGCATGAACAAGAAATGTTTTTTTATCTACTTCTATTGTTACTGTACCAGGTGTAAGTGTTATAGCATTTGCATAGTTTGCAATACCTGTTCTATTCTTCTGAGATGCTTTAACTTTAATGAGTTGAGGAGAGTATTTACCATTCCAAATTAAAGCTGTTGTTGTTATTCCAGATTTAAAAATTTCTTTAAATAGCCAAATCCAATAAAATGGTAATCTAAGTATGATTTTTAAAGGAAGAGAGTCTTCCTCAAGTGCTTTAGCTCTGTAGGACATCCAAAAAACAAAAAGAACGCTAATAACGCCAAAAAAAAGTAAAAGGGTTTTTAAGTAACCTGATAAAATAAACCAAAATACAAAAAGTATTATGAAATAAGTTATAAACGATAAGGTCTTAAGTGAATCTTTATTAGGTTTAGCCACTAAAAGCTATTATGAGAATAAATCACCCTCTGTAAATACTGCAGTGTTCATGTCTTTTACAAATAATTTACCTTGATCAGATTTAAACCTTAATACTTCAATAAATCCACCTTTTACAGCTATTCTAACATTCTCAGCATTAATTGATATTATTTGACCTGGGAAATGCTCGGCGCTTTGTTCATCAATAAACCTACTATCGAAGAACGTATACTCGTCTCCCATAAATTCAGCCCATGCACCAGGTTGAGGGTTGCAGCCTCTTATTAGGTTATAAATTTCATTTCCAGGCTTTTTCCAATCAATTCGTGCATCACTTTTTTTACACCAAGATTCATATGTAGCTTTGGAGTCATCTTGGGGTATTTTTGGTGCATTTCCTGACTCAATTAGATTTGCTGCTTCTACGCAAGCATCGAGACCCAATGGAAATATTTTTTTGAAATAAACATCACCCAAAGTGTCATCAGGTGCTATGTCGACTTCTTTTTGAAGTAATATCTCACCTTCATCTAATCCATCGTTAGGATAAAAGATTGAAAGACCTGTTTTAGTTGATCCGCCAATAATCGGCCAGTTAATAGAACTTGGACCTCTATGTAATGGAAGTAATGAAGGGTGAAAACATATTGAACCATGAGTAGGAATATCTCTTGCTCCTTCAGGAACGAAAATAATTACATATGCCATTACACATAAATCTGCTCCATGAGACCTTATTTGGTCTAATACCTCTTGATCTTTAAAGTTTGATGGTTGGAATACTGGGAGACTTACACTTTGGGCGTATTCCTTTACAGGGTCAACTGGCTTACCTTCTTTATCGGGTGCACAATATACTGCTACAACTTCGTGCTCTGTTTCTGTATGAAATTTTTCTAAAGCACTTTTTCCAAATGCTTGTTGTCCCATTAAAATTATCTTCATTATGTCTCCTTAAAATTGAATGTATCTTATACTGCTCCGGCTTCTCTTACAGCTTTAATTTCTTCTTCGCTCATTTGACAAAATTCCTTCAGTATCTCATCTGTATGTTCTCCAAGAAGTGGGGATCTTTCAACTTTTGCAGGAGAATCTGATAATTTAATTGGATTGCCAACTGTTAAATATTTACCTCTTTCAGGATGATCAACCTCAACTATTGTGTTGGTATCTCTTAGTCCTTGATCTTCAGCTAACTCTTTTAATGAAAGGATTGGACCAACTGGTATATCAAGAGGGTTGCATATATCCATAACCTCAAATTTTGTCTTAGTCATAGTCCAAGCTTCGATGGTATTAAAGATTTCATTAAGTTTTGGTAATCTAAGCGCAGGAGTTGAGTAACTCTCATCTTCTTTCCATTCAGGTTTTCCTATGACGTCACATACTTTTTCCCAAACTGCAGCTTGTGTAATAAAGTAAGTATAAGAGTTAGGATCGGTCTCCCAACCTTTACATTTAAGAATTCTTCCTGGTTGACCTCCACCAGAGTCATTGCCTGCACGAGGCGTGGCGTCATCAAAAGGAATATTTTCTCCAAATTGAGAATATTCTTTTAGAGGGCCTCTAGAGAGTCTTTGTTGATCACGAAGTTTTACTCTGCAAAGATTTAAAACACCGTCTTGCATAGCAGCAGACACTCTTTGACCTTTTCCTGACTTTTCTCTGTGAAACAATGCGGTAACAATACCTAATGCAAGATGCAATCCTGTTCCACTATCTCCTATTTGAGCGCCAGTAACGAGCGGGACTTCACCAAGCATACCTGTTGTTGATGCTGATCCACCCGCACATTGAGCAACATTCTCATAAACTTTACAATCTTCGTACTTACCTGGACCGAAGCCCTTAACAGATGCATAGATCATTCTTGGATTTATTTCCTGAATTTTTTCCCAAGAAAAACCCATTCTATCTAAAGCACCTGGAGCAAAGTTTTCGACCATCACATCACATTCTTTAATTAATTTAGTAAATATTTTTGAACCTTCAGGCTTCTTTGGATTTAGTGTAATACTTCTTTTATTAGAATTAAGCATCGTAAAGTACAAGCTGTCTGCATCAGGAACATCTCTTAATTGACCCCTAGTAGCGTCTCCTACTCCTGGTCTTTCTACTTTAACTACATCTGCACCAAACCAAGCTAATAATTGTGTACAAGTTGGACCAGATTGAACATGAGTCATGTCTAATATTTTGACTCCTTTTAAAGCTTCCATGATTTCCTCCTAAGATTTATTTGTACATAGTCTGGTTTTTTGTACCAGGTGCAAATTCTTCTTTATCAACCCAAATATTAACAATAGCAGGGATACCTGACTTTACAGCTTCTCTTGCTCGTTGAAGGGCTGGTTGAATTTCTTTTGCTTCTCTGACAGCCTCGCCATGACCACCAAAGATTTTTGCAAATTCATCAAAGTTAACATCGCCAAGGATGTTTCCAACATTACCTTTGTCTTCTCCGTACTTCATAATTTGTCCAAATCTAATCTGATTTTGAGCAGAGTTATTTCCTATAACTGTTAAAACTGGAGCTTTGTGACGAACAAATGCTTCAAAATCCATACCAGTCATAGAAAATGCTCCATCACCACAGTACAAAAGAATTTCTTTTTCTGGAGCCGCTAATTTAGCAGCAAGAGCGTAAGGTACTCCAACTCCTAATGTTCCAAGAGGTCCAGGGTCCATCCATGCACCTGGCATTCTTGGTTGTACAGCCTGAGCGCTGATAGTAACAACATCTCCACCATCACCAATATATATCGTGTCATCGTTCAAAAACTGATTAAGTTCCCATGCCACTCTATAAGGGCTGATTGGAGATTTGTCAGTTGTAAAAGTAGGCATCAGCTTTTCTAATGCGGCCTCTTCACCTGATCGAAGTTCACCAAACCAATCTGATCTATCTTTCTTTGTTCCAGCCTCTGAAATAGCTTTTAGAGTTGTTCCAATATGACCGACTAAGCCAAGAGAGATGTCTCTATTTTTTCCCACAGTTCTGTAATCCATATCAATTTGAATTACTGTTGCGTTTGGGTTTAATCTTTTTCCATAACCCATTCTGAAATCGAATGGTGTTCCAACAATTATAATACAATCTGATTTAGTAAATGCATTTCTTCTGGTTCTATGAAAATGATGAGGGTCTCCTGGTGCCATTGAACCTCTGGCAGCACCATTTAAATAAGCAGGTATGTTCATATTTTTAACAAATTCAATCGCTTCTTCAGTTGACTGACAAGTCCAAACTTGTTGACCCAAAAGTACGCAAGGTCTCTCAGCTTTTGAAATTATATCAGCAGCTTTTTGAACATCTATTGGATCTGCTAATGTTTTTGATGAGGCACTATATTTGCCTGCCTGTGGTAATACAGCTTTACTCATTGGAATAGATGAGTCAAGGATGTCTCTTGGAATTTCTAAGAAAGAAGGGCCAAACGATCCATTTCTAGTTTCCCTGAAAGCCATTGAGACCATGTCTGCGCATCTCTCAGTCGACATTACTGTAGCAGCGAATTTTGTAATGGGTTGCATCATGTCTACGTGAGGCAAATCTTGTAAAGATCCCATTTTATGTTGTGTAAGAGAGCTCTGACCACCAATTAAAAGCATAGGTATTTCAGCTCTAAAAGCGTTTGCGACTCCCGTTAATGCATGAGTAGTGCCTGGACCGGCAGTTACAACCGCACAACCTGGTTTACCAGTCATTCGTGCATATCCGTCAGCAGCATGAGAGGCGACTTCTTCGTGACGAACGTCAATGATTTTAATTCCTTCGTTTAAACATCCATTATAAATATCAATAATGTGTCCTCCACATAAAGTATAAATTACTTCAACTCCCTCCGCTTTAAGGGCTTTAGCAACCAGCTCTCCGCCAGTTATCATTTGTTCGTTTGTTCCTGTAGACATATTTAACCTCTCTCTGGTGGTATAATGTATACCAGATTATTAGGTGTTGCAAAGAATTTTGCCTTATGAATTAATGCTTTCTTGAATCTTATCCACTAATGTAAGTGCGTGATTTTTAAGAAGTTTTTCTGCTTTTGATGCCTGTCCTGCGACAAGAGATCTAACAATATCATTGTGTTCGTCAATAGATTTGACAGCCCTATTTGACTCAATTATAAACTTTTTCCTGAGGTATTGTAGATGGATTAATTGAGACTCTAAAATTTCTCTCATTAATTTAACTTTAGTTAATTTCATAATTTGGTTATGAAATTTTATATTATCATTTGAGTAATTGTCTAGTTCGGATAAAACGTTCTCCTTAGAGTAATGACAGAATTTATTTAAACTCTCAATTTCATCCTTTTTTGAATTTTTAATAATTAAGTGTGCTGCATAGCCCTCTAGTCCTGCCCAAACAGTTACAATATCAACCAAATCTTTTTTTGATTTTCTATGGACAAACACACCTCTCCTTGGAACAGTTTTCACTATCCCCTCTTGCTCTAATTTAGCAACGGCCTCTCTGATAGGTGTTCGACTCACACCTAGCTTTTCAGACAATTGTCTTTCATCTAAATGAAAATCACTTTCTTTTAAATATATATTTAAAGATAAAATATATTTTTTTAAAGACTCGTATACTTTACCTTTAAGGTTTACAGCTCCTATTTTTTGAATCATTTATGCTGGTTGTTTTTTTTTAAAGAGTCTTCTATAAAGAGGGCCGAATGCGGGCATTATTAAAAGGACAATTGCAATATACATAATTACAGCCGCAATTGGTTTTTCTGACATATCAAAAAATATCCCCATACTACCATCAGATAAAATCAAAGATTGTCTTAAGGCTTTTTCAGCCAAAGGACCAAGAACTATTGACAAAACTGCAGGTGCTACTGGATAATCTAATTTTCTTAAGATATATCCTGCAAATCCAAATAATAACATCAGCCATACATCGTGCAAACTTTGAGTGGGCGCATAACCTCCTGTTACGCAAAGAACAAAAATAACTGGAGCTAAGATGGCAAAAGGTATTCTTAAGACCATTAAAAAAGCAGGTATTAATGCAATATTTAGAACAAGAGTAAAGAAATTTGCAATGTAAAGACTTCCGATCAAACCCCATACAAACTCAGGTTCTTGTGTAAACAAAAGCGGACCTGGTGTAAGTCCCCATAGAATCATACCTCCAAGTAAAATAGCTGTAGTAGGCGATCCAGGTATTCCAAGTGTTAACATAGGAAGCATACTTCCTGTACTGGCTGAGTTGTTTGCACACTCTGGTGCAACAACACCTGCAGGTACACCTGAACCAAATTCTTTAGAGTTTTTTGATAATTGTTTTGTGATACCGTATGACATGAGTGAAGCAGGTGTTGCACCTGCAGCAGGAAGAATTCCAACAAAGAAGCCTAAAAAAGAACCTATGTTCATTGCCATAATAGTTTTCTTAAGTGCGCCAAACGCTCTTCCGACTTCTTTCATGTTGACAGATAATTTTGACATTTGGACTTTGCCTTTAGTTTCCTCAAGAGTCCAAAGCATTTCACCTATTCCGTATATACCTATGGCTAAAACTAGAAAATTAATTCCATGAAGGAAACCAGGTATATTAAAGAAAATCAATCTTGGTTTTCCAGTGATTAAATCCAAACCAATAGTTGATAATGCTAGTCCGATTAAAATTGAAAAAATAGTTTTCGGAACATCGTCTCCACCTAAACCAACAAAAGTTGCAAAGGCCATAACCATTAATGCAAAAGTTTCTGGAGCATTAAACCTGAGGGCAACTTCAGCAAGTGGTGGGGCAAATAAAGTAAACAAAATAACAGAGACAGTACCACCAACAAATGAACCAACTGCAGCAGCAGTTAATGCAGTCATAGCCTCCCCTTTGACCGCCAGAGGTCTTCCGTCAAAAACTGTGGCGACTGCAGTAGAGGCTCCGGGTATACCAAGCATAACTGAGCTAATGGCGCCTCCATACATTGCACCGTAGTATACAGCAGCAAGAAAAATTATTGCTGCAGTAGGTGGTATAATAAATGTAATAGGAATAAGAATTGCTACACCATTTACTGAACCAAGACCTGGCATTGCTCCAACAAACAAACCTATTAAACATCCAAATATTAGTAGTGCTAAATTAAACCACTGAAGTGATGTAAAAATTCCATCTAGAAGAAATCCGATAGTTTCCATATAATCTAATTAATCACTTTCAAAAATTATTTAATAAATCTAGTAGTTAAAAAAACTAAAGCAGTTGGTAAAACAACTGTTAAAATAATAAAAATCATTTTCACAGCAAATGAAAATCCACCATACATAAAGTCGTAGACTGGATAAAATAGGGGCTCAGATATTCCTTGAGGTAAAGGTATTTTCAACATCCACTCAAAAAATAAAAAAGTTAATATAGGTGTTGTTATTGCGAATATAGTTATAAATGCAACACTTTTTTCACTAAAATATCTTAGGTAAAATGCCAAAAAGAAAATAAGTGAAAAGTATATTCCTAGATAACCAATAGCTAAAACTAAAACTACTAATGAGATAATAGTCACTGCTATAAATTTAAAAGCTACAGCATCAATAAAAGGAGTGTCATCTTTAGATTGTGGCGATCTTTTTAAAACAAATTTTATTATGGTAAGAATAGTGCATATGAGCATGCCAAGAGATAGGTAAAAAGGAAGAAATCCAGCACCCATATTTTCTTCTGCATTCCACGTAATCCTATTCTCTGCACTTTTAATCATTAGAGCGATTGAGCATAACGCCAAAATAACAGCAACAGCAATTTCTGCTCTTTTGACAGTTATTTTGTTTGTTATGCTCATATCGCTCGTAACTTAAATATTAGTTAAAGTTCTTAATGATCTCGCCGTGCTTCTCATATTCAATTGCTAAGAAGTCTTTAAGACCATAACCTTCTAACCAACTCATTAACTTTCCGTCGTCAATGTTGAAAGTTTGGAACTCGTCATCATGATAAACAGTGTGAAGAAGACCTGTGTAGTACTTCTCTACTTCTGCATCAATACCAGCTGGAGCCATAAATGCTCTCATCATGTAGTATTCAAGATCAGGATAACCTAATTCATATGAAGATGGTACTTCAGGGAATGCAGGATTTCTTTCAGGAGTCATCATGACTAATGCTTTTGAGTCACCTGACTGATAGAAACCCATTTGCTCTGAAGGGTTGTTTAATGTGAAATCAGACTCACCACCAACTAGTCCCTTAGCAACAGCACCACCGCCGCTGTATGGAACATACTTAGCGTCAAATCCAAATTGACCTCTCATCATACCAAGAAGTAATTCGTCCTCAGACATACTTCCTGTACCACCCATTACAAGACCGTTACCTTTTGCTAGGTCAATGAAATCATCAAATGTTTCTACGCCAGCAGTGTTCTTACCTTCTGTTGCAATCCATACTAGGAAAGTATCAGTGATAAGTCTTGCTAAAGGTGTAAAGTCATTAAAGAAATCAATGCCTAATTCTGGCTGGTTTACGGGTGTAGTAAGAACGTTGTTAAGAGTAATGATAAGTGTGTGCTCATCACCAGCTTTTTTCTTAACATAAGTCATAGCTTCACCACCTGATCCACCGGATTTGTTAATCGGAATCACAGGCTTGGATGCGTAATCGTTCTTTTCGATAACACCTTGAACTAATCTAGCGATTTCGTCAGCTCCACCACCTTGACCAGCTGGTATAATAAGCTCAACAGGCTTCTTCGGACTAAAAGGCTTCGCAGAAGACACTGAGCTAACAGCGACAAGTGAAAGTGAAACAACTACTAATGCTAATTTCTTAATTATTGACATATTGTTTCCTCCTATAGGTTAGGGCGTAGAATAGACTATTTATAGTGGATTGAAAAATAATAATTTTCAGTGTTCCATAATTTGAAATTTTTGATGAATTTTGTTGGTATACATAATCTTTTAATTATCCTTATAACAGAGATTGTTTTTAATAATTGTATAATGTATACAAAATGCCAGAGGAAATAATTTTGAAATTTATCAATAATAATGAGGGTGATCTCTTTATAGATGAAAAAGTATTGAATGATCCTCTTGATAGCCAAATACAGATTGAAATTGATTACGCTGGTATCAACAGAGCCGATATTCTTCAAAGAAAAGGTCACTACCCTCCACCAAAAGGTGAAAGTGAAATAATCGGTCTCGAGTGCTCTGGTAAAGTTTCAAAATTAGGCAAGTTAGTAAAAAAATTTAGCTTAGGAGACCACGTATGTGCAATTCTAGCAGGTGGTGGTTATGCAGAATTTGTGAATGTTGATGAAAAACAAGTTATGATCTTACCAAGCAATTTAAACTCTCTTGAGGCTGGTGGTTTACCTGAAACTACACTCACTGTTTACGAAAATATTTTTAATGTATCGAACTTTCAAAAAGATGAAACTATCCTAATACATGGGGGAAGCAGTGGTATAGGCACTACAGCTATTTCTATTCTTAAAAACTATACAAAAAATCTTTACGTAACTGCAGGGACAAATCAAAAGTGTGAGAGCTGTATAGAATTAGGAGCTACAGAAGCTATTAATTATAAAGATGTAGATTTCGAGGAATATTTTAATGAGAAAAAATTAAAAGTTGATGTTATATTAGATATGGTTGGAGGAGAGTATCTAAAGAAAAATTTAAAAATTTTAAAATTTAAAGGAAGACTCACATACATAGCTGCCTTAGGTGGAATTAAAGGCGAAGCTAATCTCCTGCATATAATGAACAAACAACTTAAAATTTCTGGTTCAACATTAAGATCTAGAACTCCTTTAGAAAAAGGAATTATTGTCGATCAAGTACAAAAAGAAATATGGCCTTTGATAGAGGATGGTAAATATAAACCTACAATTTTTGCAACTTTTAAAATGCATGAAGTAAATAAAGCACACGAAGTTATGGAAAAGTCTGATCACATCGGAAAAATAGTATTAGATATAAAAGGAGAACAGGCATGAATCTACACGAATACCAAGCGAAAATTTTATTAAAAAATAATAATGTAAGAGTTTTAAATGGATATCCTGTATTGGATGATAGCGATATAGATACTGCTGTAGACTCTATCCAAACACCGGTAATGGTGGTGAAGTCTCAAATTCATGCTGGAGGAAGAGGAGCTGGTAAGTTTAAAGATAGTGGTGATGAAAAAGGTGGAGTTAGAGTTTGTTTTTCTAAGGATGAAGCTAAAGATAATGCTAAAAAAATGTTTGGTAAAACTCTCGTAACAAAACAAACTGGTCCAAGCGGAAAGCAGGTAAATCGTCTTTATATTGAAGAAGGTTGTGATATTAAAAAAGAGTATTACTTAAGTATGCTTGTAGATCGAGCTACATCCTCAATTTCAATAATAGCTTCTACCGAAGGTGGTATGGAAATTGAAGAAGTAGCTGAGAGAGAACCTGAAAAAATTATTACAGTTAACATACCCGGAGATAGTGTGATTGATCAAAATAGTTTAGATAAATTAATTAAAGGCCTTAAAATAGATCAAAATCTTTCAGCAGACTTCTGTGATCAGATTCAAAAAATATATAATAGTTTTTTATCAACAGATGCTTCTCTTGTAGAGGTTAATCCCTTTGTTTTAACTGGCGAAGGTAATTTTTTAGCTTTAGATGCAAAAGTATCCATAGACGATAATGCACTTTATAAACATAAAGATGTTGCGTCCATGAGAGATGAAACTGAAGAAGATCCAGCTGAAATCGAAGCATCAAAACACGAACTTAACTATGTAAAATTAGATGGTCAAATTGGTTGCATGGTTAATGGAGCAGGATTAGCAATGGGCACAATGGACATTATTAAATTACATGGCGGTAGTCCTGCAAATTTCTTAGATGTTGGAGGTGGAGCTACAAAAGAAAGAGTAGCAAAAGCATTCTCTATTATTTTGCAGGATCCAAATGTGAAAGCAATTTTGGTAAATATTTTTGGTGGTATCATGAAATGTGACATCATAGCTGAAGGTGTTGTAGCTGCAGCTAAAGAGCTGTCTATAGAAGTTCCATTGGTAGTAAGATTAGAAGGAACCAATGTTGACCTAGGAAAAGAAATTTTAAATAAATCTGGGCTCTCAATAATATCTGCTGATAATTTAGATGATGCAGCTCAAAAAGCAGTTAAGGCTTTAAACTAAAGGAGAGATCATGTCAGTATTAATAGATAAAAATACCAAAGTTATTTGCCAAGGATTTACAGGCTCTCAAGGAACTTTCCACTCAGAACAAGCAATTAAATACGGAACACTGATGGTCGGTGGCGTGACCCCAAAGAAAGGTGGTCAAGAACACTTAGGTCTTCCAGTATTTAATAGTGTCAAGGAAGCTAAAGACAGTACTGAAGCAAATGCAACTGTGATATACGTTCCACCTCCCTTTGCTGCAGGTGCTATTATTGAAGCTATTGATGCTGACATGGAGTTAATTGTTTGTATAACTGAGGGTGTCCCAGTACTCGATATGATGCAAGTAAAAAGAAAATTAGAAAAATCGAAATCACGTTTAATTGGTCCAAACTGTCCAGGAATAATTACACCAGATGAATGTAAAATAGGTATCATGCCTGGCCATATTCATCAAAAAGGAAAAATAGGCATTGTTAGTAGATCTGGGACTCTTACTTATGAAGCAGTCGCTCAAACATCTGCAGTAGGTCTAGGGCAATCAACTTGTATTGGTATTGGTGGAGATCCAATTAACGGAACAAACTTTATAGACTGTCTTGATCTATTTTTAAAAGATCCTGAAACTGAGGGTATTATTATGATAGGAGAAATTGGTGGTACTGCTGAAGAAGAGGCTGCGGAGTTTTTAAAAAAATCTGAAATTAAAAAACCAGTTGCATCTTTTATAGCTGGTGCAAGTGCTCCTGCTGGAAAAAGAATGGGTCATGCCGGCGCCATTATATCAGGAGGAAAAGGCACTGCTGAGTCAAAGTTTAGTGCTTTAGAGGAGGCAGGAGTTCATATCTCCAAGTCACCAGCAAAATTAGGCGAAACAATTAAAGAGGCATTGAGTTAATATAATTTAGCTTCTTTTGCTCTAAGCTTTGTTAAAGCAAGCACTGTATCAATTGTTGGTGTTGGAATATTTGTAATTCTACCAAGCTCTTGAACTGAGGAAATTAAAGCATCAATTTCCATTGGCCTATCACGTTCTAAATCTTGAAGCATTGATGTTTTATGTTCACCCACTGCTTTAGCAGCATCAATTCTTCTTTCTACATCAAAAGGTTTGTCAATTCCTAAGCTTTGAGAAATGGCATGTGCTTCACTCATCATATTTTTGACAACATCCCTAACTTCATGGTTGCTACAAATTTTGACAAGAGTAGATGTAGTAAGTGCACTGATAGGGTTAAGAGACAAGTTACCAAAAAGCTTTAGCCATATATCTCCCTTAATATTTGGTCTAACTGGTGCTTGAAAGCCAGCTTTTTCTAATGTCTCAGAAAGATTTTTAATTCTATCTGTTTCCTCGCCATTAATTTCTCCTAATTGAAACTTGTCACCCTCTAGGTGTTGAATAACACCTGGTTTGATAACCTCTGAGGCTGGATTGACAATACAACCAATAATTTTTTCAGGACCTATTCGAGACCATTGACTTCCATCTGGATCAACTGAGGTAACTTTTTTATCTTTGAAGTCAGGATTAGTATGATTATAAAAGTACCACCACGGAATACCATTTACTCCCCAGACAAATGAAGTATCTTCTTTCATAAGTACTTCAAAAGCATCGAGACAACCTGGCACAGAATGGGCTTTTAGAGTCACAAAAATATAATCTTGCTTTCCTGCTTTCTCTGCTGTGTCAACGCACTTGGGATAAACAACAAGTTCTTTACCATCTTTTCTTAATCTCAATCCATCTTGTCTAATAGCTTCGTAGTGAGGGCCCCTTGCAATCAAAGTGACATCAGCACCAATTTCAGTTAATTTTGCTCCAAGGTAACCACCTATTGCGCCTGCACCGTAAATACAAATTTTCATTTAGACTTTTAAATGTTTGATGGCTGCGGCAACGCCACTTCCAAGTTCAAACTTTATTCCTACATCATACATTGCTAATTCGGCTGTTGAAATTGCTCCAAGTATCATAGTGCTATTTAAATCACCAAGGTGACCTATTCTAAATAACTTTCCTGCGACTTTATTCAATCCACCACCAAAGGAAGTGTTATATTTATTGTAAGCTGTTTTAACAACATCTGTGGAGTCAATACCCTCTGGAACCATGATAGCTGTAACAGTATTAGAATATAAAGATGGATCTTTTGCACAAAGTTTAAGTCCCCAAGCTCTAGACGCTTTTTGAACTGCTTCAGCTAAAAACTTATGACGTGAATAAATGTTATCAAGTCCCTCTTCCATCATCATATCAAGAGCCTCTCGAAGACCTCTTAATAATGGCATTGGGTTAGTATAAGGCCAATAACCTGTTTCATTAATTTTTAGCATATCTTGATAATCGTAATAGGCTCTGGGTAAATTTGAAGTTTTAGCAATTTCAAGTGCCTTCTGACTAACGCAGGAAATAGCAAGACCTGCAGGTAACATAAACCCTTTTTGAGATCCAGAGACTGCTACATCAACGCCCCATGCATCCATTTCAAATTTTATTGAACCTATAGAGCTTACCCCATCAACGAATAATAAAGCTGGATGGTTAAGATTGTTTAAAAGCTCTCTTGTGGCTTTAACATCATTTGTTACTCCAGTAGATGTTTCGTTTTGGGTAACAAGTACAGCTTTTATTTTATATTCTTTATCAGCTGATAAAATCTTTTCAAATTCTTCATGAGGTGTTCCTGAGCCCCATTCGCAATCTACTTCTTCAACATCAATATGAAGTTTTTTACACATTTCAATCCAAAGGTGAGAAAAATGTCCAAATCTTCCAGATAAAACTTTATCTCCCTTGCTTAATAAATTAGTGAGTGCTGCTTCCCATCCACTGGAGCCTGTACCTGGAAATATAATTGGTTGACCTGAGGTTGTTTCAAAAACTTTTTTTAAATCATTAATTAGTGGATGCCAAAATTTATCCATTCCTGGTGCACGGTGGTCCTCATTTGAAATATCCATTGCCTGTCTTACTCTATCAGGCATATTAGTTGGCCCTGGGACGAAAAGTGAAATTTTACCTGGCATAATTTAGTTTATATCCTTTCTATTCAAATAATGACTTTATGGATTGCTTTACAAAGATTATTTTAGCAATTTCACTAAGTGAAATAAAAGTCAATATTTTGGCATCTCCTACGGGAATCGAACCCGTGTCTTCACCGTGAAAGGGTGATGTCCTAACCGCTAGACGAAGGAGACATCGATCTTTAAAACAAACAAAATAGCTAGATTTAATAAAAAATCAATCAATGAATATCTTCAAGGTGTATTATAGTTTTATCGCTATACGGATCTTTTTTAACCTTAAAATAACAATTAAACTCAGATCGATTTGCTAAATAATTTTTAAGATCTGTTGATGAAACATCAAAAAACATTCCTTCACATGAAAAGCCAAGGTTATCAGATACCTTTAATTTTGCATGCTTATCTTTAAAGATTTTTAAAATATCAATTTTAGCTTTTTCAATTTTGAAAATTGGTTCTGCATTTTGTTGGCCAAAGGGGCTTAAATATTCTAGGTCTTTTAAAAGATTGTCATTGATCACATTCACATCAATTAATGAGTCATAAGACTTTTCATTTAGAATTTCTATATCCTTTGTCTGATCAATTAAAAAACTTTTAAAAGTATCAACATTTTCTTTTTTTAATGTAAAACCACAGGCTTTGCGATGACCGCCTCCTTTTACTAGAATACCTTTTTGTGTTGCTTGCATCATTAATAGCCCAATATTTTTTTCACCCTGAGATCTACCAGAACCAACAACTAAATCATTAGACTGCGTCATTACAAATGAAGGTCGGTTATTTATACGCATAAGCCTGCCGGCAATAATCCCTACTACACCGATATGCCATTTTTCATCATAAAAAAAATTTATATTAACGTTATTGTTATGATCTAAATCTATCTCTTTTACGATTTTAGTTTGAATTTTTTGCCTATTTTGATTATGAGACTCAATAATTTGTGCAACTTGAATAGCTTGGTGTATGTTTTCAGATGATAAGAGATTGTAGGCCAGTAAAGACTCCCCCATTCTTCCCCCTGCATTAATCCTAGGCCCAATAATATATCCAAGATGATACTCAGATATTTTCTGTTTAATCTTTGTTAGATTTATTAAAGTTTGAATACCTTTATTTTTATTTTCTGAATTAATTATCCTCAATCCTTGCTTAACAAATGATCGATTTATATTATTTAGGGGAACTAAATCACAAATTGTAGCTAGTGAAACAAGATCAAGGTATTGTAATATATCTTTCTTTTGAAAAATATCTTCATGATTTAGAAAAACCAGAACTAGGAATGATAATGCTGTAGCACATAAATCATCAAGATTAGACTTATCTTCTGGAGTTTTAGGATTTATAACAATAGTCTCATTAAAGTAACTTTCACATTCATGATGGTCTATTATGAGAAGATTTGCTCCTTGTTTATGAATATATTTTTGTTCATCAATATTGTTACTCCCACAATCTAAAACTAAAATATTAGAGCTGAATTCTAGTAATTTATCGCAGGCTGGGGTACTTAATCCATATCCCTCATTCAATCTATTCGGAATATAAACAAACACCTCAATGCCAAATTGAGTAAGATATTTTTTAAAAATAGCAGCAGCGCAAGCTCCATCTACATCATAATCTGAAAAAATAGAAATTTTCTTATCATTATTAATATTTTCAAAAAAAGTAATTGTCTTTTTTAAATTAGATAGTTTTAAGATTTCATTTACTGAAATATTCTCTTTTAACTTTGAATTTAAAAAATGAGATATTTTTTTTATATTACGGTTAATTAATAATTTTGATAAATTTATAGATATATTATTTTTTTGAGCAACTTCAAAAGCTGTATCTTCATTTAAATCTAAATTTGATGGTCTCCAAACCGTACCGTTAAAGGTCTTTTCAGTAGTCAAGTTGCTTGATGTCGAAATTATGTTTTCCATCAATTTGTCTGATAGTTCCTGTTTTAGAACGCATCACAATAGAGTGTGTTTCTGCAAATTTTTTATTGATGTTTATACCTCGAAGCATGGTTCCATCAGTTACGCCTGTGGCTGAAAACATTACATCTCCAGTAGCTAGATCATTAAGCTTATAAATCTTATCTAAATTTTCTATGCCTGTTTTTCTTGCTCTCTCTATTTCTTGATCATTGTAAAATATTAGCTGGCCCTCTAAATAACCACCTACACATTGCAAAGCAGCAGCAGCTAGTACTCCCTCTGGTGCACCACCAATACCGTAATACATATCAATATTACTATTATCTATAACTGAGGAAATTACTGCACTAACATCTCCATCACCAATTATTTTAATTCTTGCACCTGCAGATCTTATTGTTTCAATATCCTCTTGATGTCTTTCACGGTCGAGAATACATATTACTAGATCTTCAGTATTAATTTTTTTATATTTTGCTAGCTCTTTAATATTTGATTTTAAATCTTGGCTTAAAGATATAATGCTATCATTGACGACTTTGGCTGAAATTTTTCTCATATATACATCAGGAGCATTTAAAAAGCCCCCCTCTTGTGCTAGCGCAATAACTGCCATAGCGTTTTCACCACCTTTTGCTGTTATTGTCGTTCCCTCTAAAGGATCAAGTGCAATATCAACATTTGGTCCACCTTGACCAACTTTTTCACCAATATACAGCATAGGAGCTTCATCTCTTTCACCTTCACCTATTACAACTGTACCTGATATTGTAAGAGAGTTTAGGCACTTTCGCATTGCATCAACAGCGGCTTGGTCAGCTGCTTTTTCATTTCCTCTTCCTATATGTTTGGATGCAGCTAATGCTGCAAATTCAGAAACCCTGACCAACTCAATAGCAAGATTTCTATCCAATATTTTCCTCTATTCTGATTACAGAAATTTCGTTTTTAAGAAAATTAGTTTTCTTTAAATTATCAACTACTTGCGTGATATTTTTTAAACCAACTGGATCAGATATTATAATAATAGGTACAACTTTCTCATTTGAAGTATTTAATTGAATTATAGATTTTATAGAAATTGATTTTTGTGAAAATAATTGTGCTATCGATTTAAGAACACCTACTTTATTAAGTACAGACATTCTTAAATAGTATGGTCTAATCCTTTGAGATTGACTAACAAACTTAGCTTTCAACATTCGTGAATATTTTTTTATAAATACACCTTTGTCTGGAGAATGATTAATAAATCTTTTGATATCAGAAATGATAGAAGTAGCTGTCGGATATCCACCTGCACCTTTTCCAACTAAGCTAGTCTTTAAAAAATTTTCTCCTTCAAAAGTAATTACATTTTCTTCAAAGTTAGTTTTTGCTATTAAGCTAGAAACTGGAACGAAACAAGGTGCTACAGATGAGAAAAATTTATCTTTATTCCTCTCTGTCATGGAAACAAGTTTTAATTTATAACCAAGGTTAAGACCCTGTTCTAAATCGATGAGCTTGATATTTTCTATACCATCATAGTGCATTTCAGAAAATTTAAATTTTTTTCCAAAACATATATTTGAGAGTAATACAAGCTTATGCATAGCGTCTCTGCCAGACAAATCTGCACTTGAGTCCTGTTCTGCAAATCCGTTATTAATTGCCTGTTCTAATGTTTCTTTAAAGCTAATCTTATTTTCGTACATCTTTGAAATTATATAATTGGTTGTACCGTTAAAAATTCCATAGATAGCACTAATTTTTGAGGGATGAATACTTTGTTCTGTTGTTTGCACCACTGGCACAGCACCCAACACAGCAGCTTCAAATCCTAAAAATAAATTTTTCTTATCAAACCCCTCGAAATATAAATCTGACTTTTCTGCTAGTTGTGCTTTATTTGCAGTGATGAGAGATATTTTATTTTTTAAGCAGAATTTATAGAGATTATTTATATATTTTCCAGTACCTCCAATAGTTTCAATAATTAGGTCAGGCTTAATATGATTTAAGCTTTTAAAATCATCAACCCATTTGTATCTACTAATATTGAAAATTCTTTTCTTTTTTTTGTTTTTTGCGCCAATAGCAACTATTTCACATTTCGTATTATTTAAAATATATGAGTTTTTTTCTAGTATCTTGACTACATGAGAGCCAACAACACCTAATCCTAAAATTGCTATTCTAATTTTGTTCATTTTGAGATTTTAAAATTTGTTCTTTTCTAATACTACTCTTTTCATTAAATTCCTCTAATTCTTTTTTCTTTTCAAGTAAATTTTGATCAAAATTTTGAAAAGATCTTTCACAGGAAATAGTAATTATTGATAGTAAAATGAAAGAAAAAATAAATAAAATATTATCTTTTAGAGAACTGAAAACTTCGCCTAGCTTTTTGCCTACCATACTTTTTGCGTTCTACTGTTCTTGAGTCTCTAGTTAAGAAACCATTTTTTTTTAATATATCTTTAGTGTTAGGGTCAATTTTTGTTAAAGATCTGCTGATACCGTGTTTGATCGCACCAGCTTGACCGGACAAACCGCCTCCGAGTACCGTAATTCTTAAATCTACAGAGTCTAATTTTTTTGCTACTTCCAAAGGTTGGTTGATTATCATTCTTAGAGCTTTGTCTGGAAAATAATCATCAATTTTTTTTTTGTTAATTGTAATATTCCCTGTTCCGTTAGATATCCATACCCTTGCAATAGATTCTTTACGTCTGCCTGTACTGTAAACTTGATTAGACATTAATTTCATTCTTCCTGTTCATTGACTTAAAATCTAATAATTTAGGATTTTGAGAGTCATGAGGATGATTAGCATCCTTGTATATTTTTAAATTATTTTTCATAAGATCCCTGAATAAAGGAGAATTGGGAAGCATACCTTTTATTGCTTTTTTTATAATATCATCAGATTTATTTTTTTCTTTTAGCTTCTCTGGGGTAATTTCCTTTATACCACCAGGGTGACCTGTGTGTTTATAATATTTTTTATCAGTAGTCTTATTACCTGAAAATTTTACTTTATCCGTATTAATAATAATAACACCATCTCCAATTGGTAAATTAGGAGAGTATTGAGGTTTATTTTTACCTTTGAGTATTAAGCTAACTCTAGAAGCAAGTCTGCCAACAGAAATATTAGTAGCATCTAAAAGATGCCATTCTTTCTGAAACTCAGATTTTTTAAGAGTAGTTGTTTTCACGATAGGGGGAATATAAGTAAAATCATTAAAAAATCAAGGATTATAGATAAAATTTTTGATATAAATCGAGATACTATAGAGTTTTTATCATTATTTTAGTAATTTTAATGAGGTCAGGATCAATAGTCTTAGATTTGCGACTTCAAGCCCGCAAAACGAATACTCTACAAACCTTCTTCAATCTTAGATTATCTAGAGTTTTTAAGAAGTCCCAATAAATCTTTTAAATCTGAGAGGATATTATCATTTAGTGATTTATTTTTTGATTTTGATTTTGATAAATAATCATTCACACCATCTAAAGTTAATTTTTGGACATCAAGTAAATTTTTTATTTTTTTTAGAAGAAGTAAGTTTTCATAATCGTACAATCTGTGGCCTGATTCAGTTCTAATAACTTTCAATTTTGAAATTCTAGTTTCCCAGAATCTTATAGTGTGTTTTTGCTCCCCCACTATCTGGGACACATCATCTATATTATAAAAACTTTTGTTCATAAAACTAGTTTATTGGATTTTTTAAAGCTTATAACTTTTCTTGATTTTATTAAATGCTCTTCTTTTGTTTTAGGATTTCTTCCAATTCTTTCATTTTTTTGATTAATTTTAAAAGAGCCAATATAATTTATTGATAGATCTGAGGAGATCATCTCGTTGCTCCAAATTTCTAAAATTTTATCAATTTTTTTGTAAACTGTAGAATAAGCAATACCGAATTCAATTGATATTTGTTTAGCTATTGTTTCTCTTGTTAATTTATCTTGAGACATTTTTCTTAATCTCATTAAGTAAATTAGCATCAATGCATTTGACACCAAATTCTATTGCATTTGCGAATGCATGTGAGTCTGCATTTCCGTGACTTTTAATAACTATACCGTTCACTCCAATAAACATGCCTCCATTATAGTTTCTAGGATCGATTGAATTTTTAAAATTATTAAAATTTTTCTTAAGCAATAAGGACAAAAATTTTGAATAATGGGAGGAGGTCAAACTTTTTTTTAAAGAGTCAGTTATAAATTTAGATACACCTTCAGCTGTTTTGAGTGCAATATTTCCAGAAAATCCATCTGTGACAATGACATGGTTGTTTGTGGAGGTTATCTCATCCGCCTCTACAAAGCCCTTGTAATTTATTCTTTTGTCACTTTTCATTAATTCATGTGTCTCTTGAATTAAATTATTTCCTTTGAGTTCCTCTGATCCAATATTTAAAAGTGCTACTTTGGTCTCAACTTGCGGATAAAGAACTTTATAGTAAGTACTTCCCATAACTGCAAAATCTAACAAATTTTCTGAACTGCATTCAGCATTTGCTCCTAAATCTAAAAAACATACTGGATGTTTTTCTGATGGAAAAAGAGAAGCTATCGCTGGTCTAGTAATATTTTCAATTGTTCTAAGATAAACAGTTGAATACGCCATCATGGCACCTGTATTCCCAGCTGAAATACTTATTTGATTTTTATCCTCTTTTAAATTCAAAATGGAATTAGACATTGAACTGTTTCGATTATCTTTTTTTAAAGCATCACTAGGTTTCATATCTGGGGAAATAAAGTTTTGAGATTGAGTCCATTGAGAGCTATCAAATAAATCTGAAAATATTGGTTTAAATTTTTCATAAACAGATTTTTCTGAATGTAAATTAAAGTTAATAGATGGATTATTGGTTTTAGCAATATTTGCCCCTTCTAGAACTGAGTTTGGTGCAAAGTCACCACCGTGAAGGTCAAGATTTATTAAATAATTATTCATGTATGTTTATTATTGCTTTAAAGAAACTTATACCTTATTTGTTTTTATTGTGAATATTTTAAAAATTCATAAAATCTTTTTAGCCTTTCTATGCTCAATAATTTTATTTTCTTGCTCAAAAGATGTTTATTTTTCTGGTATTTCAGAAAATAGTTTTAATGAAATTAAAGAAAATTATCAAAAAATTGATTATTCAAAAGAAGATATAATAACTATTATTGGTCCCCCTTTAATAAAAGAAAACCTTGAAAATTTGTGGATTTATAGAACTAATAAAAAAAAAGGAATAGCTGCTTTCAAGCAAACTGTCTACAACAAGACCTTAAAACTAAAATTTGAAGATAATATTTTAAGGTCTGTTGAAGAAATTGACTTAAATTAAATAATATTTAAATGAACAACTATTGATAGCAATAGAATTGATACAATATTTGTTATTTTAATCATTGGGTTAACAGCCGGGCCTGCAGTATCCTTGTAAGGATCGCCAACAGTATCACCGGTGATAGAAGCTTTATGCGTTTCACTACCTTTCCCACCTAAATTACCATCTTCAATATACTTTTTTGCATTATCCCATGCACCGCCACCAGCAGTCATTGAAATAGCTACAAAAAAACCAGTAATTATGACTCCAATTAAAAGAGCGCCAAGTGCTTGAAATGCAGTATTAACACTACCTGTAAGGGAATAAACACCAAAGAAGACAACTACTGGTGATAAAACAGGGAGTAAAGATGGTATGATCATTTCTTTGATTGCAGATTTTGTTAAAATGTCTACACATTTCCCATAATCTGGTTTCTCTTTACCTGACATAATTCCTTTTTTTTCTTTAAACTGTTGTCTAACTTCTAAAACAACTGATCCAGCTGCTCTTCCAACAGCTGTCATGCTTAATGCACTAAATAAATATGGAAGTAACCCTCCTAATAAAAGACCAATAATTACATATGGCTCTGACAGATCAAAAGATACGTCAAATACATCATTACCTGTTTCTTTATTAAAATATTTTAGATCCTCTGTATAGGCCGCAAATAAAACTAAGGCTCCAAGACCAGCAGATCCGATTGCATATCCTTTGGTAACAGCTTTAGTGGTGTTTCCAACAGCATCAAGTGCGTCGGTTCTTTGTCTTACACTTTTTCTCAATCCAGACATCTCAGCAATACCACCAGCATTGTCTGTTACAGGACCGTAGGCATCTAACGCAACTACCATTCCGGCTAGAGCTAGCATTGAAGTTACAGCAATAGCAATACCGAATAGACCTGCTGTTGCAAATGTTAATCCAATACCTGCAACTATAATAAGCACAGGAATAGCAGTAGATTCCATACCCATAGCTAATCCTTGAATAATATTTGTTGCATGACCGGTTTGAGAGGCTTCAGCAACACTCTTCACAGGTCGATACTCTGTACTTGTGTAGTATTCTGTTATGAAAACAAGGGCTAAAGTAATTAATAATCCATAAACAGCACAGAGAAATAAATCCATTCCGTTGTACCACTTAGATCCTATTTGGAAATATTGATCAAAGCCAATTGAGTAATGTGTGATTACAGCAAATAACACAACTGAAATTATCAGTGTCATGAAGAAACCTTTATATAGCGCCCCCATTATAGATGATTTCGGTGTTGATATTGATACAAACTGCGAACCAACAATAGAGGCTATAATGCTTGATCCAGCTAATAGTAATGGATAAATAGTTAAATCAGTGACAGCTCCTTGAAAAATTATTGCTAATACCATTGTTGCAACAATAGAAACGACATAAGTCTCAAATAAATCTGCAGCCATACCAGCGCAGTCGCCTACGTTATCTCCAACATTATCTGCAATAACAGCAGGGTTTCTCGGATCATCTTCCGGAATATCTTTTTCAACTTTACCAACTAAGTCTGCGCCAACGTCTGCACCTTTTGTAAATATGCCCCCACCTAGTCTTGCAAAAATTGAAATTAAAGATGAGCCAAAACCTAGAGCTACTAAAGGCTCAATGAGTTCTCTCCCACTTCTACCAAAACCAAAGTATAAAAGGAAAAAATATCCAGCAATACCTGCTAATGCTAAACCTACAACTAAAAGTCCAGTAACAGCACCAGCATTAAATGCTACGTACAAACCTTTTTTTAAAGATACACTTGAAGCTTGAGCAGTTATAACATTTGCGCGAACTGATACGTTCATTCCTATATAACCAGCTAAGCCTGATAAAACAGCACCAATCAAAAAACCCACCGGTACATCATATGTATGTTCAAAAGGTATTAAGAAGAATGCAAGAAAGATCACCACACCAACTATTGCTATAGTAGTGTACTGTCTGTTTAAGTAAGCTTTTGCACCTTCTTGAATAGCACCAGATATTTCAATCATTTTCTTGGTGCCTTTAGATAAACTTAATATTTTATTTGTTGTAAATAAACCGAAAGCAATCGCTGCGATTGCAGCAAATAATACTATTTGCAAGTACTGTATTTGAGACATGGTAAGTTGTTAATCTATTTCTATTTTATTTTCAAGGTGCTTTTTTAGAGGCATCATCTAACAGAAAATTGAAATATTTAACCTCGTCATGAGTAAGAAAATCCTTAGAAAGCTTGATATATTCGCTCATTAAGATCTTTTTTTTCTCCTTATTTAAGAGATATTCAGAGCAAAAAGCATAAAGTAGAAAAACAGTTATTTTGTTAGTTTTTTCTAAAATTTTAGAATCTATCAAACCCTTAATTTTCTCAAGATTAGAGTTAAAGCTATCATTTAGAGAGAATAGTTTTTTTTTGTTAAAGGGTCTTTTTTTTATATTTTGTTTAATGAATTCATCTAACTCAAAGTCAGTAGAATAATTTCTTTGAAATATAAATTGAAAAAAAAATAGTCTAGTGTTTTTATTTAAGTTAAGCATTTGATCATTTTTACCATTGCACTTGCAGCTTCATGTCCTTTGTTTTTATTATCATTTTTTGATCTTTTTAAAGCTTGGGTCTTATTGTATGCATTGATTATTCCATTAGATACAAGAGTAGTTTTATTTTGATTTACAATATCTAAAAGAGCCTTTCCAACAGAGTCGGATATAACTTCGAAATGGTAAGTATGGCCTTTAATAACACATCCAAGAGCAATAAATAAATTATGGTTACTTGGTTTTATTTTCCATTTTATCATTTGAGGGATTTCATAAACACCAGGAACAATCAAAATTTCATATTTGAGATTATTTTTCTCTAGGACTTTAATACAAGATTTTGTTAATGAGTCTGTTATCTCTTTATAATAATCAGCAATAATTATTTTTATATTTAATTTTGATTTATTCATGATTAAAGACTCTCTATTTTATTTACGTTTAATCCATATATTCCTAAATCTAAATCTTCTCCAAGTGAATTAGACAAAACAGAAATATTATTAATTGAGAAATTTTTGAGTATTTGAGCTCCTAGTCCATAGTATTTTACTTTTTCATCATTTGATAATTTTCCAAGATCTCCCAGTATTGGATTATTAATAAGTACTATGATTCCAGATCCATGAGATTTTATTTTTTCAATTGAGGCGTGTAAGTCTTTTGTTTTTGGATTATTAAAATTCATAATTATATCATCAAAGCCTTGGACTGGATGAACTCTAGTCATTACGCTGTCTTGGATAGATAAATCTCCTAAGTGTAAAGTTGCGTGATGTAATCCATCAATGGTATTTTCAAATACGTTGAATTCAAAAATATCTGAGTAGATATTTTTAATTTGGTGTTGCTTTTCAGGAATTTTTTTTATGAGTAAGTCGTTTTTAATTCTATATGCAATCAAGTCTTGGATAGTGCCTATGTTTATAGCGTGTTTTTTTGCATAAGGTATCAGGTCTGGAACTCTTGCCATACTACCATCATCGTTCATGATCTCACAAATTACAGCTGAGTGATTTAATCCAGCTAGTCTAGATATGTCTACTGCGGCCTCCGTATGACCTGCCCTTGTTAGTACACCTCCATCCCATGCAATTAGAGGAAATACGTGTCCGGGACTAACAATATCTCCTTGTTTAAAATTTGGATTTATCGCTGCACTTACTGTTTCTGCTCTATCAAATGCAGAAATGCCTGTTGTAATGTTGGTACTAGACTCTATTGAAATGGTGAATGCTGTGGTCTTCTTCTTCCAGTTATCTGGATTCATTAAAGGTAGTTTTAATTCATCAGCTCTGGTCTCTGATATAGATAGACAAATTAAGCCTCTTCCATGAGTTGCCATGAAATTGATATGCTCTGGTTTACAAAGTGAGGCAGGTATAATTAAATCACCTTCATTTTCTCTATCTTCGCTATCAACCAGAATATACATTTTACCATTGCGAGCATCATTTATAATATTTTCGATATTTGTAAAATCTGACATTAATTTAACAATCTAAGTTTTTGAGGAGTGAGCGTATCTTGCTAGCATATCGACTTCAAGATTTAAAATTTCATTTTTCTTATATGTATGAATATCTGTATGTTTATAGGTATGAGGGATAATCATACAATGACATTTATTTGTTTTAACATTATTTATTGTAAGAGAAATACCATTTAAAGATATTGACCCTTTTTGAACTATAAATCTTTTAAGATTTTTTGGAAAAATAAAAGATAAAAACCAACTACTTCCAATTTTATGTATTTCTTCAACAGAGCAAGTTGTATCAATATGACCAAAAACAAAATGACCAGAAATCTCATCACCAACTTTTAAAGATTTTTCTAAATTTATTTGTTTTCCAACTTTCCAATATTTAGCATTGGTTTTATTCATTGTTTCATAAGAAATATCTGCCTTAAAAGCATTTTTTTTTATAGATGTAACTGTTAAACAAATTCCAGAACAACATATTGAAGAACCTAACTTGTATCCTTTTAATGAAGATTGGATTTCAACCACCAAGGACTTTTCTTCTCTTATCAATTTTTTAATTTTACCTTGAGATTGAATTATTCCACTAAACATTAGTTTGTAAATTTATAAATCATATCCTCTCCATACTTTAAAGAGGACTTTAATATGAGATTATTTGTTATTGATTTCATTGATAAAAAATATTTTTTACTTGCATTTTTTATAGTCATGTTTGACTGGCAGACTATAACCTCATCAAATAAATTACAATTAAGAAAGTATTTAAAAGTATTAAGTCCGCCTTCGATAAGAATAGATTGGGTTTTCAATTTTTTAAATAAGGAGAAATTTTTAGTAACTGTTTTTTTATAGTCAACTGTAATCAACTTATAACTCTTAAATTTAATTTCTTTATTTGAGAATATTAATTTTGTAACATTTTTTGAAACTCCTTGTAATCTACATGTTAATTTTGGCTTATCATCTAATACCGTATTCATACCTACAGCAACAGCGTCATGAGATAATCTCAGTTGATGCATAAAATATTGAGTTTGATCAGAAGTTATATTTTTATGAGTTGGGCTTTTACTAAACCCATTTTTTGAGATTGCGATTTTAAGAGTAATGAAGGGTCTATTTAAAGTTTTACGAGTGTAAAAAAATTTATTAATTATCTTAAATCTATCTGTCGATTTTAAAGAATGAAAAACTTTTATCTTTTGTTTTTTTAAAAAATCAATTCCCTTGCCTTTTATATTTGGATTTGGATCTAATGAACTAATAAAAACTTTTTTTATACCAGCCTTAACAATTGCTTTAGCACAGCAGCTACTTTTTTTAAAACAAGGTTCTAAGCTAATGTACATGACAGTTTTATTATTTATTTTATTATGTGATATTTTTTTTAAAGCATTAATTTCTGCATGAGGTCTGCCATTTGTAGAAGTTAAACCATAACTAAGGATTATCCCTTCTGATGATTTAGAGTAATCTACAATCAGACATGCAACTGAAGGGTTTTTTCCTGTTAGTCCAATATTTCTAATTGATAAATTATTTACACTTTGAAGATAATTAAGATGATTTTGACTAACCAAATTTTACTTTTTGTCTATTGTGTCTAAAAACTGTTCAAAATCTTTAGTCTCACGGAAGTCTCTATAGACAGAAGCAAATCTTACATACGCAACCTTATCAATTGAAAAAAGAGCTTTCATAACAGACTCACCAATTACATTAGAACTAATTTCGTTTTCACCCATGCCCTCAACATCATTTACAATTCTTGAAATTAATTTTTCTTTGGTGTCTGTATCCACAGGTCTTTTTCGTAGTGCTAATTCAACAGACTTTGCTATTTTGTCTCTATCGAAATTTACTTTATCACCATCTTTTTTGACAACTACTATCTCTCTAAATTGAATTCTTTCGTGAGTAGTAAACCTACCTTTACAATCTATGCAGATTCTTCTTCTCCTTATAACAGAACCGTTTTCCGAGGGTCTTGAGTCTAAAACAGATGTCTCTTTGTTTTTGTCAATACAAAAAGGACATTTCATCAGAATTAATAAATAGGATACTTAGAGCAAAGGTCCTGAACTTCTTTATTAATAGAACTTTCAAGCATAGAAATGTCAGAATTAGATACAGAGAGATTATTAATTATTGTTGAGATTTTTTCTCCAATAAATTTAAACTCTTCTTCTTTAAAACCTCTTGTTGTGGCAGCTGGAGAGCCTAATCTGATACCTGAGGTAATAGTTGGAGGATTTGGATCGTTTGCAACACCGTTTTTGTTGCAAGTCATTCCAGCTCTCTCCAAGCTTTCTTCAGCATCTTTACCAGTTACATTTTTTGATCTTAAATCTACTAAGACCATATGAGAATCTGTGCCACCAGTAACGATATCTATTCCATTTGACATAAGTACTTCGCCTAGAATTGATGCGTTCTTTTTGACTTGTTGAATATAGCTTTTAAACTCAGGTTGAAGAGCTTCTCCAAAAGCAACTGCTTTGGCTGCAATTACGTGCATTAAAGGTCCGCCTTGTAAACCAGGAAAAACTGAACTATTGAACTTCTTTCCAAGATCTAAGTCATTACAAAGTATCATTCCCCCTCTTGGTCCTCTAATAGTCTTATGGGTAGTTGATGTAACCACGTGTGCGTGTGGCAATGGATCTGGGTATTCTTTTGCAGCGACAAGACCAGAATAGTGAGCCATATCAACTAGTAAGTATGATCCAACTTTATCTGCGATCTCTCTGAATTTTTTAAAATCAATGTTTCTTGGGTAAGCGGAGCCACCAGCAATTATCATACTAGGTTTATGTTCGACTGCTAAACGTTCAACCTCATCATAATCTATTAAAGAGGTTTCTGGTTTAATGCCATACTGAATAGCATTAAAATATTTTCCAGATTGATTAGGTCGTGAGCCATGAGTTAAGTGTCCACCAGCGTCTAAAGACATTCCTAAGATTGTGTCTCCAGGTTTAATTAATGCTAAAAATACGGCTTGGTTAGCTTGTGCACCTGAGTGAGGTTGGACATTGGCATAATTGCAACCATATAATTCTTTTAAACGATCGATAGCAAGATTTTCAGCTATATCTACAAACTCACATCCGCCATAATATCTTTTAGCGCTATAACCCTCAGCATATTTGTTAGTCATAATGGAACCTTGAGCTTCAAGAACAGCTTTAGAGACTATGTTTTCAGAAGCTATTAATTCAATTTGATTTTGTTGTCTTGATAGTTCTTGTGAAATACTTTGGTATAAATCTTTATCTGCGTGTTCTAGGTTACTAGAAAAAAAATTTTCACTGAGTGTCATATTTGCGATATTCTCCTTAAATGTCTGCCTTTGTCAAATTCTGTTTTAAAATAGGCGTTGAGCATAGCAAAAATATTTTTTTTTACAAAAGGTCTTCCTTTTAAACAAATAACGTTACTATCATTGTGTTTTCTTGTCATTTTTGCTGTTTGTGCATTATGACAAAGAGAAGCTCTAATGTGCTTATGCCTATTTGCACTTATACTTACTCCTATTCCTGAACCACAGATCAAGATCCCCATGCTGGATTTATTGATATTTTTACATAATGTTTTTGCAAATTTTGGATAATCAACGGATTTATCTGAATTTGTCCCTAAATCTACAAAATTACATTTTTTTTTGCCAAGATATTCTTTGATAATAAACGATTTTAACCTAAAACCTGCATGATCTGAGGCTATATAGATTGTTTCAATTTTTCTTGGCAACTTCATTTCTAGAAAAAGGTAAATTAATATTCAAATTAATCAATACTCTGTTGACTATTCTGCTCATAAAATCAAAAAAAACCGATTGGTGATTCTTATTGTTTTTCAAATATTCGTAAATGTCCTCATTAGTTCGCAAATTACTCATATTATTAGAATTAAATATTTTTTCTAAAACACTTTGATTGAAATCAGGTTGATAGCCTGAGGTTTTTAAGATTTCAAGCTCCAATAATAATAGCTCTGACAGATAATTAGATCTATCATTCATTTTAGACATTAATAGCAAATAATAATTTATAACATTAGAATTTTGATCAGCTAAAAAAAGTAACTTATTTATTAAAAAACAAAAATAATCGATCGCCTTTAGCTCATATTTTGAAAATAAAAACCATTTAAAAGAATTAATAGATGTCGAGGAAAGGCAAACATTATTATTATCAAATTCAATATTATTAAATCCACCCTTAACGTAATTAGTACTTTTTTTTTTGGACTTTCCTCCAAATACAACAAGAGATTTTTGGCCGTGCTCAGTAGAATAAACTGAAACACTTAAATGATTTTCTTTAAAATTTTCGACTTTTGTTACTATAGCTTCGGTTTTATACAATTATTTATTTATTCAAGTTATTTATGATCTTAATCATTTTTTTTGCTGCTAAAATTTCTGCTTTTTGTTTAGAAACTCCCTCTGCCTCCACTTCGTTGTCATTGATTTTTAAAGACACTATAAATTTAGGTTTATGTTTTGTGCCTACTTCTTCAATTAGATTATAGTCAGGAATAGTTTTATATTTTTTTTGACAATATTCTTGGATAAATGTCTTAGGATCTTTTTGAGGAAGTGTATCTAATTCATCTTTCCATAATTCCACTATTAATTTTTTTGAAAAATTTAAACCTTTTCTTGTGTATGAAAATCCAATCAAAGACTCTAAAGCATCAGCGTATACAGAATTTTTATTAGAGTTGGGGTCAAGCTGATGTTTAAAAATATCACCTAAGTTATTTTTTTTAAATATTTTGGCTAAAGTATTTGTATTTACAAGATGAATAAATCTTCTTGAAATTTCATCCAGTGTATTGTGAGAGAAAGTTGCAATCAAATATTCTGATATTACTAAACCTAAAACCCTATCTCCTAAGAACTCATATTTTTGAAATGGTTTATCAGAATTTTTTTTTGATTTTTCAAAACTATCATGCTGGAAGCTTTTATCGAAGCCCTTAAGGCTTTTTAGTGTTTTGAAAATTTGTGCCTTATTCAAAATATTTATTTGATAATATTAAATAGCCTATCATACCTGATATGTAGAGGTAAATTCCAAAATTTTGAAATTGAAAAATCTGTATCAACTGAAAACCAGATAAACCAAACTTTTCCTATTATATTTACTTTGGGAACAAAACCTACCCCACTTAGAACTCTACTGTCAGATGAATTATCTCTGTTGTCACCCATAAAAAAAAATTTGTCTTTAGGAATTTTGTACTCTGGAGTGTAGTCGAGTGGTCCGTTGTCAGTAATATTTAATATTTTATATTCATTTTCTATTAACTGCTGAATATCTTTTTTATACTGATCATCAAAAAAAAACCCATCATCGAATTGATTTAACATTTCAAATTCTTTGGTATTATTTGACTTAATATAAACTTCACCATTTATAACCTTAATTGTTTCCCCTGGTAAACCGATTAATCTTTTTACATAGTTTATATTTTCTTGACCAGGAAGTTTGAAGACGATTACGTCACCTCTTTCAGGATTACTCTCAAATATTTTTCCTTTGAAGGGTGGTATTCCAAAGGGAAATGAATATCTTGAGTAGCCGTAGTCCCATTTTGAAACAAATAAAAAATCTCCTACTAATAAATTTGGTTTCATTGAGCCAGAGGGAATTTTAAATGGCTCAATAGCAAAAGTTCTAATTATACCAGCAATAATTAAAGCCCAAAAAAGTGCTTTAAAATTATTAATCAGAGATGATTTAATTTTGCTCAATAATTACCGACGCAATCGAATATAACTTTGTATCTGTAAGGCTAACATGAATGGCACACTTTCCAAAAGTTTCATTCAAATATCTTTCAAGTTTATTTTTCAAAGAAATAACTGGTTTACCTAAGGTATTCCTGCTAACAACGATATCATTTGGATAACAAGGAGATCTAAATCCTAGACCAATACTTTTTGAAAAGGCCTCTTTAATAGCAAAATTATTTGCTAGTAAATTAGAATCAATTTTTTCTAATTGGTCATTAATAAAGTATTTAGATATGAAGTTTTCTTTATATTTTGCATAAATGTTGCTTACTCTATCTATCTCAACTAAATCTATTCCGTGGCCAATTATCATTTTTTTATTAGACCTCTGAAAGTCTTGATAGTTTTAACTAGTGAAATAAATATAGCTTCAGATATTATAAAATGACCAACGTGGACAGTATCCACATATCTTCTTTTTTTTATATATTTTATGTTATTAAAATTTAAACCATGCCCTACATTAACTATTAGTTTCTTAGAGTGAGCATACTCGATCATTTCGTTTATTTTATTAATAATATTTTTTTTAATGATTTTTTTATCTAAAGGCCCTGTATGTATTTCAACAGTATCAAAACCTAAAATTTTAGCTAAAGTAATCATTTTTTTTGTAGGATTTATAAAAGCACTAACTTGTATATTTTTTTTTTGAGAAATTTTTAATAGCTTCTTTAATCTTGGATAAGATATTTTATTTAAATTTAAACCACCCTCTGTAGTGATTTCATTTCTTTTTTCAGGAACCAAGCAAATAAACTCCGGATTAATCTTATTAGCTATTTGTATCATTTCATCTGTAAGAGCCATTTCAAGATTAATTGGAATTTTAGAATTTTTTTTTAATTCTAATAAATCTTGATCTTTTATATGTCTTCTGTCTTCTCTCAAGTGAACGGTTAAAGTGTCAACTTTTGCATCATGACAAACTTTTAATGCTCTTAATAAATTTGGATTGTTTTGTCCTCTAGCGTTACGAAGGGTAGCAATATGATCTATGTTGACTCCAAGTTTCATTAATAATTAATTGATTGTCTTTTAACTTTATCAACTTGGCTTAAAGTTTTCATTTCGGCAAGAACAAATTTTAATTTATCTGAGCTTTCAATACTTATATCGATTATGAATGTGTAAACTTTTTTAGTTCTGTTAGCGATACGGATATTTTCAATATTAATCTCATGTTTATCAAAAATTGAAGTGATGCTAAACAGTGCACCCGGTTGATTTTTAATAATTATCTCTATTCTTGAGTTAAATTCAGATTGGTTTTCACCCTCTCCCCATTCTGATTTATAGAAATTATCTTTATGATAATAACCCAAACTATCACAAATTGTATTATGAACAACTAAACCACGCCCATAGGACATAATCGATATAATACTATCACCTTTTATTGGAGAGCAACAAGTTGCATAGTTCACAGCTATACCATTTTCATATTTTAATACATCTACTCTCTCTTCATCTTCTTTGGATTGAAAAATTTTTTTGACAATGTTATTTTCCATTTCTTTAAAAAGTTTATCAAGTTCTGCTCTAGATAAAAAACCTCTTCCAACATTTTCAAAAAGTTTATTTTTATATTTAAAGTCAGTCTTTCTTAAAATCTTTTCGTAAATACCATCATCAGAAATTATATTTTTAGATTTTGCTATATAGTTTAAAATATCTTTTCCAAGAATTTCAAATTCTCTTCTTCTTTTTGACCTAAAAAAGTACCTAATTTTTTCTTTAACTTTTTCTTTTTTTACAAATCTAATCCATAACGGAGAAATGGTAGTGTTTTCATCTAAGATAATTTCAACCTGATCTCCATTATCAAGTTTTGTGCTTAA
>CABXST010000008.1 GCA_902514885.1 uncultured Alphaproteobacteria bacterium
TTTATTATTTTTAGGAGCGTCTATGTCTAGATACCCACTCGAGGGTTATAGAGAGAAATGTTCAACAAACGTTACTTTAGGGACTAGACATGCAAAAAATCCATTAGAGCTTGATATTCCTATTACGATCGCAGGTATGAGCTTTGGTGCTTTATCTGGTCCTGCAAAAGAAGCACTTGGTAGAGGCGCTAGTATTTCAGGTACCTCAACTACGACAGGTGATGGGGGGATGACTCCAGAAGAAAGAGGACAATCTAAAAATTTAGTCTACCAATTACTTCCCTCAAGATATGGAATGAATCCAGAAGATTTAAGAAAAGCAGATGCTATAGAGGTAGTTATTGGACAAGGTGCAAAACCTGGTGGTGGAGGAATGTTACTTGGTCAAAAAATTAGTGATCGGGTTGCTGAGATGCGGACCCTTCCAAAGGGAATTGATCAAAGATCCGCATGTCGTCACCCAGACTGGACAGGCCCTGATGATTTAGAAATAAAAATTCTGGAGATAAGAGAAATTACTGGTTGGAAAGTTCCTATTTTTGTTAAACTAGCAGGAGCTAGACCATACTATGATACTGCACTTGCTGTAAAAGCAGGAGCAGATGTTGTTGTTTTAGATGGAATGCAGGGAGGCACTGCTGCAACGCAAGAGGTTTTCATTGAAAATGTTGGCCAACCTACTTTAGCATGTATTAGGCCTGCTGTTGATGCACTTTTAGATTTAGATATGCATAGAAAAGTCCAGTTAATAGTATCAGGCGGCATTAGAAATGGCGCAGATGTTGCGAAGGCTATGGCCCTAGGTGCTGATGCTGTATCAATTGGTTCATCTGCTTTAATAGCGCTAGGAGATAATGACCCTAAATGGGAAAGTGATTACCAAAAACTAGGTACCACTGCTGGTGCTTATGATGATTGGCATGAAGGAAAAGACCCCTCTGGAATAAACACTCAAGATCCTAAATTAATGAAAAGACTAGATCCTGTCAAAGCGGGTAAACGCCTATCAAATTATCTTAAGGTAATGACTCTAGAAGCCCAAACAATTGCAAGAGCTTGTGGTAAAAACAGCTTACATAATTTAGAACCAGAAGACTTGTGCGCTCTAACTGTTGAGGCTGCAGCAATGGCTAGAGTGCCATTGGCAGGTACTGGATGGATTCCAGGAACAAAGCTTTAGAGTTAAATTAATACTTATATTACTTTATTTTCTTTAAATATGTGTTTCGTTAATGTTTCGAGGTACAATAATAGTATAACAATAAATTACTAAATTATTGTTATGCTATTATAGTAATGTTACATTGTTTCATATGTTGAAACAGTGGAGAGCTTTAAATGGTGCAGGATTTAAAGTACATAAACAAGTCATTAGAAAAATCTTTTAAAATATTAGAGATACTTTCAAAATCTATTTTTCCTTTAAAAGCATCTAATATTTCAAGAAAAGCTAATTTATCAAGAACAACTACCTTTAGATTACTTTCTGTTCTTAGTGATCTTGGATACATCCATAAAAATTTAAGTTCCAATACTTATACTATGGGACATAAAGCATTTCAGTTTGGGGAGACCTCAGACTATCTTCAATCTATCTCAGAAACATCAAAAGAAATTTTAAAAGATATATCTAGTCAAACAAATTTGATTACTTATCTTGCTATGTTGGAGGGATCACAAATTGTGCATTCAGATAAAATTTCAAATAATACTGATGATGCAACTGTTAGAACATTTAGAATGAGACTTGATGCTCATTGCTGTTCATTAGGTAAAGTGATGCTGGCTTATAGACCCGAAAACGAGGTATCAACTATATACCGGAGTTACAATTTCTATCCTCACACAAATAATACTATTACAAACTTAATAGATCTAAAAAAACAGCTAACTAAAATTAGAAAAGATGGCTTTGCTCTTAATCACGGGGAGGCCTTTGAAAATTCTTATGGAATTGGAGTTGCGATTTTAGATAAGGATAAAAGGTCTTTTGCAGGAATCGCCTTATCGGGTAGTAAAAATATTTTAAATCCTAAATCGATGGATGACTTTGTTCACTTACTTCAAGACGCCTCAATTAAGATTTCTAAATTAATTGTTGATAATTAAGCATTTTTATTACAAATTATGTTTCATAATATGAAACAAAATGTGTTTTTTTTAATCACCAAATAGAGAATGTTAATATTATTGGAGGATTAATTATATGAGTCTGCCGTCAAAATGTGAATATTTAATAATCGGTGCGGGAATACATGGCCTAAGTACAGCTTGGCATCTATGTAAAAAATTAGCAAGTAAAGGACAATTAAAAGAAAACTCCGTTGTTGTTTTAGAGAAATCAAAAGTTGCAAATGGAGCAAGTGGTGTTGCTTGTGGAATTGTTCGAAATAACTATTACCAACCTGCAATGAGAAGTTTAATGGCACACTCAGTAGATGTATGGAATGAAAATGCAGAAGCTTTGACTTACAAACCTGTTGGTTATATGCAAATTAATTCTGAACTTATGCAAGAGGGAATGTCAGAGGTTTATCACCAACAAAAAGAAATTGGATTTGACTCAGAATTTATTGAGGGAGCTAGCGATTGTGAAAAGTATATGAAAGACCTTTTACCAGATTGGCAAGCTCAAGGCATAACTTCAGTATTACATGAGAAAAAAACTGGCTATGGTGCAAACAGAGGTGCTATTGAAGGTTTTCACAAATTAGCTTTATCCTCTGGGGCAAAAATTTTAGAAGGTATTGAAGTAAATAATTTAATCTCTTCAAATGGAAGTGGGGCTGTAACAGGTGTTGAAACATCCAACGGATTAATTGAATGTACTCAACTTGTAGTAGCGGCGGGTCCTTGGGTTAGAAAGTTTTGGGAAATTTTAGAATTACCAAACTCTGTAAAAATTAAAAAACCAGATGGAACGTACACTGATGATTTACCTATGTGGTCATATATGGCTCTTGAAGAGGGTGAACTAGAAGTTGACCCAAATGGATATAAAACTGCAAAAGGAACAGAATACCCAGTGATACACGTAGATACTGAGTCTACTCTCGTCTCTAATAAATCTGGAGAGGTAATTCATGAAAATGAAATGTGGGGTTTTTATTACAAGCCAGATGTCTATAGAAATGGAATTCAAGGAGGGTCATCTCCTTACGACATAAATAAGCCTTTAAATGAAGTCAAATTAGACCCTTATGGACATGACTCACATGAATTTCAACCAAGAGCTTCTTTTGAGGATAAATGGACTTCTGCTCTGGCATTTTGTCAGAAACAGTTCGATGGTTGTCATAGCCAATACAAAAGGCAAAATGCTGGTGGTATTGGGTGTGTTACACCTGATCGTTTTCCTGTATTCGACCAATATAGAGAAAACGTATATATTATAGCTGACGCAAATCATGGATATAAAATGGCTGGGGTAGGTGATTTAGTATCTGATGAATTGTTAGGAGGTAAATCTGAAATTCTAGAACCTTTTAGATTTTCTCGTTATGAAGAAGGGAAGTTACATCCGGTCTCAAAGAGCCCGTTCCCTTGGAGTTGATGTAGTAGGAGGAATAAAAAAATGACAGCATTAGAAACATACGTTGCAGACAAAGAAAGAAATGAAAACGTAAAGAAAGTTAGAAAAAAGATTGATGAGCTTGGTATCGAATATATTTATTATCAATTTATATCAGTCACAGGTAGAATAGTCGGTAAAGGTTACCCTGCTGATCACTGGGAAACAGTTGCTCAAAAAGGCTTTCAGTTAGTTTATGGATCTACCGCTAATTTATTTACAAATAGAAATGGAGATTACATAGGTTATGGACCAGAGGCCCACGAATTAGTCGGTATTCCAGATCCAGAAACCTTTGTTCAACTTCCTTGGGATAAAAGAATAGCTAGAGTTTTTTGTACATGCTTTAGAAATAGAGAAGAGGTTGAAGATGCAGGTGGTTTTTTAACATCAGATTGTAGAGGAAATCTTAAAAGGCAACATAAAGAGTTTAAAGAAAAACATGGCCTAGAATTAAGAGCAGGTACTGAACCAGAAATGATGTGGTTAACCAAAAACGAAGATGGAACTCCTACAGGTTCCGGGTTCTCAAAACCTTATTGTTATCATATAGATCAGTTTGAATCTTTAAGACCAGTTTACATGAAGGTTATCGAATACTCTAGACTTATGGGTCTTGATATAATTCAAGGCGATCATGAAGATGCACCTGGCCAGTTAGAATTAAATTTCAATTATGATGATGTTTTAAGAAATGCAGATAGACTTTCTACTTACAGGCAGATTTGTGCCCAAGTAGCTAGAGAGTTTAATTTAATAGCATGCTTTTTATCAAAACCTTTTGTTGGAGTTTCAGCATCTGGTTGTCATACAAACATTTCCCTATGGAGAGATGGTGAAGATCAACTCATTCCATGTGGTAATGATGTAAAGGCTCTTCCCGGAATGGAACAAATTTATCATCACCGAAGAGGTGGAGAGAATGTCTTTATGCCCGATACTGATGACAGAAAAATTCCAGGAAAGATAGGATTGAACGCTATCGGCGGAGTAATGGAGCACCTTCCTGCTTTGACAGCACTAGGTTCATCAACAGTTAATTCCTATAGAAGATTATGGGATGCTGGTTTTTGGGCTCCTGTTTATGCTGACTGGGGTTATCAAAACAGAACATGTGGTTTAAGGGTTTCAGCTCCAGGAAGATTTGAATATCGTTCTGTTGACTCAGCTCATAATCCTTACTTGATGGGTTCAGGCCTGTTAGCTGCTTTTGGTCATGGAATTGAAGAAAAGATGGATCCAGGTAAACCTGAACAACAAAACATGTATGAAGCAAATGCTGGTAAAGAAAAATTACCTATGACGCTAGGAGAAGCATTAGACAAGTTAGACAAAGATAAACTTATTCAAGATGCAATGCCTGGAGATATGTTAAGAGTGTTCACTGAATATAAAAGAGATGAGTGGGAAGAGTTCCTAGCAACTCCAACTCAGTGGGATCTTGATAAATATTTGGATTGCTTGCCATAAAATAATTATAAGGAGAAAAGTATGTGTGGAATAGCTGGAGTAATTAATAAAAAGAAAAATGTTAACGTAGGAGAACAAATGAGTCTTATGCTTCAAGGAATTAAGCATAGAGGTCCTGACTCAACTGGTTATGCCATGTATGGTAAACCCAAAAAAGATGGCTTTATCCTTCGTTTTAAAGTATCGGAGAATGCAGCTGAGCAAAGCTCAAGCAAGTCCGAAGATCCAGAAGTTCTCAAAGATCGAAAAAAACAAGTAGATGCAATAATGAAAACTCATGGAGCTAAAATTACAAAGCAATCCAATAGCACTCCTTACGCTTTTAGATACGAATTTACTTATAAAAGTGAAAATTTAGAAGAGTTAGCTAAGGCTATAGAGACTGTTGAAAATACTGAAATCCTTTCAATTGGTAAAGGTTTAGAGTTAATTAAGGACCTTGGTGATGCTACCACTGTGGCTGATCAATATGGATTAAATAAATTTATGGGAACACATGGCATTGGACACACAAGAATGGCAACCGAGTCAGACGTTGATATCAAGTCTGCTCACCCTTACTGGGCTTTTCCATACCAAGATGTAGCTGTTGTTCATAACGGACAATTGACTAATTATTGGGGTAACAGAAGAATTTTGGAGAGAAGTGGATATCGATTTAATTCAAATTGTGACTCTGAAATTATTGCTGTTTATATTGCTGATAAAATGGCTAAAGGTATCGATCTTGAACAGTCTATGCACGACAGTTTAGATGAATTAGATGGTGTTTTTACATATATTGTTTCAACAAAAGACCAGTTAGGAATGGCTAAAGATCACATGGCTGCAAAACCTATGGTTATCTATGAAGGTGAAGATATTGTAGCTTGTGCATCTGAAGAGGTGGCTATTAGAAACATATTTCCACATGAAATTAAAACTTACGACCCTTATGAAGCGGAGGTAAAAGTATGGCAGGTCTAGAGAAAAAAAGTACAGCTTTTGATGACGAAAACTTATCTGGTAGATCCCAGAAACTATTTTTTGACATTACTGAAGAAGAAAATTTTACTTATTATGGAAACCACGAGGTTGACTTTAATAAAAGAATTGAGATCGATTGTGAAAAGTTAGACGGGAACCAATTAAACCAAAAAATTAGAGACGCCCTAAGAGATGGCTATGGGTCAGTTGTAATTAAAAATCCAGGAGCAAAGCACGCTCTCGGCGTTGGTATTCTTAACAAGTTAAATCTGATATTTGAAGGAAGCTTAGGTTACTTTGGTGTTGGCTGCATAGACGGTCCGACAGTAAGAATTAATGGTAGAGTCGGATGGTCTTGTGCTGAAAATATGATGTCAGGTAAAGTTGTTGTAGAAAATAATGCTGGATCATGTTTTGGTGCCGCCTTAAGAGGTGGAGATTTAATCGTTAAAGGTAATGCAGGAGCTAGAACAGGAATTGACATGAAAGGCGGTACCATCCTAATCGGTGGAAACGCTGGAGCTTACACAGGTTTTATGATGCAAAGAGGTCGAATAATAGTATGTGGTGATGTTAGCGCCAACATGGGAGACTCTATGTATGATGGAATAATATTTGTTGGTGGAGAACCAAAATCTCTTGGTACAGACTGCGTTGAGGGAGAAATGAATGAACATGAAGTAAGATGGCTTGAGCAAAAATTTAAAAATGCTGAAATTGAAACAAAAGTGCCAGCTTCAAAGTTTAAAAAATATGTTGCAGGAAGAATGTTGTGGAACTATGACAACTTAGAGCCTGCAGAAAAGAAAGGTATACTAGGTTAGGAGAACAAATGAGTAAACGTAATACACAACTTTTAGGACAGAATTCTATTTTTACCCCAGAGGTAATGGATGATATTCATATTAAAGCACAATTAGGTCGATACCGTATGCGTGGTATGGCGCTGATGAAAAAAATTCCCCATTGGGATGATCTTGTATTTTTACCAGGAACACTTACTCGATTTGTTATTGAAGGATATAGAGAAAAATGCTTAACAGAAACTATTATTGGTCCAAGAGCTAAAAATCCAATTAAATTAGATGTCCCTGTTTATATTACTAGTATGAGTTTTGGTGCCCTTTCATATGAAGCCAAAACAGCTTTAGCAAGAGGTGCTTCTATGGCGGGTAGTGCTACTTGTTCCGGTGAAGGTGGAATGATCCCTGATGAGAGAAGGTATTCTAATAAATGGTATTACCAATGTATTCAGTCAAGGTATGGTTTCAATCCCCATCACGCACAACTAGCGGATGCTATTGAGGTTTTTATTGGTCAAGGACAAAAAGTTGGTATGGGTGGTCACCTAATGGGCCAAAAAGTTACAGATCAAGTTGCTGAAATGAGATCTCTTCCTGCTGGTATTGACCAAAGATCACCTGCAAGACATCCTGATTGGATGGGCCCAGATGATTTAGCATTAAAAGTTCAAGAACTCAGAGAATTAACAGATAACCAAGTTCCTATTCAACTAAAACTTGGAGCATCGAGGGTATATGACGATGTAAGAATGGCAGCTAAATGTGACCCAGACTCCATATTTTTAGACTCAATGGAAGGTTCCACTGCTGCTGGACCTCATATCGCTGCTGCGAATACAGGTATTCCTGGAATTGGCGCTATCAGAGAAGCTAGAAGAGCTCTAGATGACGTAGGTATGTCTGGAAAAGTCTCTCTTGTTTTTGCTGGAGGCATAAGAGATGGAGCTGATATGGCTAAAGCATTAGCCTTAGGTGCCGATGCTATTGCAATAGGTACAGCAGGTTTAGTTGCTCTAAATTGCAATAAAGACATTCCAGAAGCTGATTATGAAAAAGAAATGGGAGTTGAAGCTGGATTTTGCTATCACTGTCATACTGGTAGATGTCCTGTTGGTGTAGCTACACAAGATCCAATTTTAAGAAGTAGACTAGATCCAACGGAAGCATCTGAAAGAGTATATAACTTACTAAGCACCATGACTCTTGAGTGTCAAATGCTAGCTCGAGCATGTGGTAAAACAAATATACATTCCTTAGAACCTGAAGATTTAGCAGCTCTAACTATGGAGTCCTCAGCTATGGCTAAAGTGCCACTTGCAGGAACTAACTTAACAGTAGGAGTAGACAACTATCACTCAATATAGATAGTTCAGTTAAATATGGTTAAAAAAAAAACAATAAAAAAAACAACTAAAAAAACTACAAAGAAAAAAGCAAAGAAAGATTCTACTTCCAGTTCTGGATATAAGGTAGTTGGTGGTGCTAAGTTAAAAGATAAAGAGATTAAATCATCAAGAGAAAAGATGATAGGTCAGCATATCGGTTATCGTTATGATGTTAATCTAATACCTGATTATAAAAAAATCACACCTTTTCTTAAAAAATATATCGATATAATGGGATGGGACGATCTTAATTGGTTAGAAGATATCCATATGGGATTTGAGGGAGAAAACCCTGCTGTATTTGATAGAAATGCAAATGCTTGGATAACTCTTCCTAAAAAAATGAAGTTACCCAAAGACCAGCAAGATAGAGATATGGTAGCAAGAGAATTGTTAATAAAATTTCAAATGTCACCAGATCATCCATTAGTCCAACTTAAAAGGACTTATGCTAAAGGCGATAACTTTAAATTAGTAGAATAAATTTTTTTTAATCGGTTATTCTTATAAGTTTTGATTTTACCCAATCGGGAATGAATTTGATAATTTCAATATCATTCCCGAGGCCAGGATTAAAATTTTTGTTATGCCAAAAAATATTTTCCCAGTGTTCTTCATCACTATCAAGCATAAAAGGTGAACAAATAAGTCGATAGTTAGTTGAGAGATGAATAAAGTCAAGAGTGCATTCCCCATCTTTTAAAATTTTTTTAGTTATTTTGGAACCAAAAGGAAAGGTCGCAAACAAAGAGTCTGAAAAACTATTCCTGTCTATAAAGTATTCCGAAGACAAGAATTTATTCATTTTATCAAATCTAGTTGCCGGATCATAAGTTTGCTTAAAAGTATGTTCAAACATTTTTGTAGTATTAACAGGGTCATTTTCAGAAATTACCACTATTATTTTACTTAATTCATTCCCCTTTTTATCAAGAAGAATAGGTGACATTGCTGAATTAGGCCTACCTCCTTCAGCTCTAAATGCCTGTATTCTAGATTGGCATTGCCAATCAAGAAATTTTTCTCTCAGAATTTCAGGTGATGTCATTTTTTTAGCAATCTAGAGTTGCATCTCTTTCCCATTGAGAAAGGTTTCTAGAATATGAGTCCCACTCTTTATTTTTAAGTTTCACGTAGCTATCTACAAACTCATTTCCAAAGCCTTCTCTTATAACCTTTGATGAGTCAAAAATTCTAATTGAGTCTAATAAATTGAGCGGTAATTTTTTAACTTTTCCTGCCTTATGACCTTCAGTATACATATTAATATCAAGTCTTTTTCCAGGATCCCTTTTATTAAGAACTCCATCTAATCCTAACATCAAACTACCAGCTTGGAGTAAATAGGGATTAGATGCACCGTCCATTAATCTTAACTCAAATCTTCCAGGTCCAGGAACTCTTACCATATGAGTTCTATTATTACCTGCCCAAGTAATTGAACTAGGTGACCAAGTTGCTCCAGAGAGTGTCACAGATCCATTAATTCTTTTGTAACTATTGACTGTAGGATTAAAGATAGCTGCCATTTTATCAGCACTATTTACTATTCCTCCTAAGAAGTGATAGCCAGTTTTTGATAGTCCTAATTCGTCTTTTTTATCTAAAAACAAATTCTTTTTGCCCGTCTTGTCCCAAACAGAGATATGACTATGACAGCCATTACCTGTTAAATTAGTAAAGGGCTTCGGCATAAAAGTAGCTCTTAAACCATGTTTCTCTGCAATAGTTTTTGTCATAAATTTAAAGAAAGCATGTCTATCTGCCGTTTTTAAACAATCTGAAAAATCCCAGTTCATTTCAAATTGACCATTGGCGTCTTCGTGATCATTTTGATAAGGCTTCCATCCCAAGGTAATCATTGAGTCGCATATCTCAGTAATAACATCATATCTTCTCATTAAAGCAGATGAGTCATAACAAGGTTTTTCTTGAGTATCTTTCGGATCTGACAAAGCAGTTCCATCAGAGCTTACTAAAAAATATTCGCATTCAACTCCAGATTTCATGTACATTCCAAGCTTATTGGCTTTAGCTATTTGTGTTTTAAGAGCTACTCTGGGTGAGGCTTCTACTGGTTTTCCATTCATATATAAATCGGATGCGACCCAAGCAATTTCTTTATTCCAAGGAAGTTGAATAACACTATCACCGTCTGGCATTCCAAACATATCTGAGTCTGCTGGAGACATATCTAACCATGTTGCAAAGCCTGCAAAACCCGCCCCTTCTGATTGTATCTCATCTATTGCTGTTGCAGGGACAAGTTTAGATCTTAGAACCCCAAATAAATCTACAAAACTTACAAAAAAATATTTCACCCCATTTTTCTTAGCGAATTGATGAAGGTTAGTGCCCATTAAATTTCTCCTCTTTCATATATGTATATGCAAATATTGCATATGATTAAAACACATTGATATCATTCAATTTTTAACTGAATTTCCAACTATTTTGATTTTATAATTAACTAATTAAAAAGTAAAATAATTAAAAGGATAGGAAAGATGATTCTCATATGTTGTAGGAGATGAGTTTTCTTTTCTTTTTTATTTTTATAAAAATAAATAAGGAGGTCATTAATATGACACTTGAAGAACTTGAAGTGTTTGTGACAACGCAAGCCAATGTAAGTATGGAAGCATACTATTGGTGGTGTACAGCGTTGATGATCACAATTCACGTAGGTTTTTTAATGTATGAGGTTGGAGCTTCACGTTTCAAAAATGCCGTTTCCTCAGCAGTAAAAAATCTTTTAGCGTTCGCCTTTATGATACCCACCTTTTGGTTATTTGGTTGGTACATTTACTTGGCGTTTCCTGGAGGTTTCACTCCGATTGACCTAGAAGGATATGGTACCCCTTGGAATGTTTCAATGGGACCAATGTTAAGTGACCAGGCGACTGGTGTTTTCTGGGCAGCATTTACACTTTTTGCTTGTACTACAGCATCTGTTTTTTCAGGAGCTGTTTTGGAAAGAATAAGAATTAGTGCATTTGTTTTCTTAGCTGTAATCTTAGGTTCTGTTGCTTGGATTTTGGGCGCAGCTTGGGGTTGGCATCCTGACGGATGGTTAGTAACACAATTTGGTTATCATGATGTTGGTGCAGCAGGTGTTGTGCACATGATTGCCGGTTGGTTTGCATTTGGTGTTATTCTTAATCTTGGCCCAAGAGTTGGCAAGTATAATGCTGATGGCTCAGCTAACGAAATTGAAGGTCATGATTTAAGATTTTCTTTTGTTGGTCTGTTGATGATCATCGTTGGTTTCTTCGGATTCTTAGGTGGTTGTTTAATCTGGGCTGGTGCTGATTTAGGCGGTTGGGTTAATATCTACGGTGCTCCAGCAACTTTATCATCATTTGCATTTAATACTTTAATGGGTCTAGCTGGTGGTATGATTGGTGCCTTCTGGATGAGTAAAGGTAATCCTTTCTGGATGATGTCCGGTGGTCTTGCAGGTATATTCTCTTGTGCCTCTGGTCTTGATGTCTGGTATCCAGGATTAGCTTTTGTTCTGGGATTTGTTGGCGGTGTGATAATTATTCCTGCGAATAATTGGTTACATAAAACCTTCAAAATCGATGATCCAGTTGGAGCTGTTTCAGTGCACGGTGTAGCCGGTATTTGGGGTGTTGTTGCGATGGGTTTATTTGCTTCAGGATACCCTGCTGCTGGAGACATTCCTCCAACTAGCTTTGGTGGTCAATTAGTTGGCTGTATAGTTATGTTCTTAGTAGGCTTTGTGCCCGGATACGGAATATCTTTCATCATGAAGGCGATGGGATGGTTGCGTGTACCAGATGCAGTGCAAAAAGCTGGTATTGACCAAGCTGAACTGGGTCTAAGAGCACATACGTCAGCATAAAGTATAAGGAAAGGATAAATTATGAATTCATGGCCAGGACCTGAAAACAGTTGGGAAGGTGTAGATGCTTATTTCACTTCTGCCAACAGTGAAGGTACTTTAATATTCTGGACTCTTCTTGTTATAGCCTTGCTAATACTTGTTACAATGCTTGCAGCAAGACACGAGTCAGATACTGCTAACAAAACTAAATAAATACTTTATTATTATGGCGGGGATTTACCCCGCCATTTAAACTGATATGGATTACAACACAACAAATTATTTCTTCCAAAATCTAGTAAGTCTTGTACTAGAAAATAGATTAATCGCTGCTGTATTATGGATAGTCTTCATGTATTTCATCCTTAGAAAAATAGCAAAAAAAGATAACGACTATATCCTTAATAAATTTACAAGATCCAATAAATAAATTTGAATTTTTTAATCATAAGTGGCATGGATGAGAGCCATGACCTTGAACATGCGAGTGCTGAGTGTTTCTTTCAGCATCAATATTTTAGAGATATCATAATTTCTAAAAGGGAAGATGCTAATATTTCTGTATATAATACATATAAAAATAAAATAGATGATTTAAACAAGTATGATGCTTTTCTTTGGACAGGTGGTTTAGGAAGTATTTACGAGATTAACAGTCATAATAAAAATCAAATTGAAATATGTGAGAAAATTTTAAAATTAGACAAGCCTCTTTGGGGGAGTTGTTGGGGACTTCAAGTTATTGCCTACTGTTATGGTGATGTAATAAAAAAAAGCAAAAAACCTGAATTTGGATACTCTGAAAAAATTGAAATCATCAAAAAGCACAAAACCTATAAAGATAAAATTAATTATTTTACTGCACCAGGTCATCATTACGATCATTTAGAGAGTATAAATTCAGAATTTGAAATTATTTCTCAAAATAATTTTTCTATCCAATCTATAAGTCATAAAAGTAAAAATATTTTTTGTACACAATATCACCCAGAGTTACCCTATAATTTCATAGGTAGTTTAATGAAATACTGGAAAAAAAATTATCTCAAAATTATGGATGAGTTTAATTTTAATAATCTTTTAAACAAATTAGAGATATTAGAGAAAGAGGATAAATATAATAGAAAATTAGAAATTGAAAATTGGCTTAGAGATCTTAATTAGTTATTTTCTTTTGTTACTATCATTACAACAAAAAGAAAGAAAAGTGATAGAATTCCACAAAAAACAGATCCAAAAAAAATAGTTGAAAGGATAAAGAAAAAAATATCTAGGCTAGTTATTTTACTGAAGAATAACGGATTAGTTAAAAATTGATCAACAACGAGTATAAAACTCATTATGAGCAACCCAGTTATAAAACCTCTTTTATAATACCTTATCCATGATTTTTTAAAGTAACTAAAGTTCATTATGTATTGGTATTATCTATATTATGAAAATATACTTATAAATCTATTAATTTAATTGGAGGAATATATGAGCAATTATCACCAAAATATAAAAGATGCTCTGCCTGACCCTAAAAGAGTAAAAAAAATAAAAAAAGATTTAGAGTCAAAAGGAGTAAAATATATCTACTCCAATTGGATTGACTTTTTAGGTAGTCCTAAAACAAAACCAATGCCTATTTCAGACTTTGAAGATTTATGTGCTGGAAAAGGACCCCAATTTGCAGTTCATTCAGTATCTTTCGTCCCTGAGTTAACACCAGCTGATAATGATCAGATACCCGTACCTGATCTTGATAGTCTTGTTATTTGTCCTTGGGATAAAACATGTGCTTGGGTTTTTGCAGATCTTTACTGGAACGAAAAACCCTACGATGTTTGTCCACGAATGACTCTTAAAAGACAAATTAAAAAATGTGAAAAATCTGATTTGAAATTTTTTGTTGGCATAGAACCAGAATTTTTTTTAATGAAATGGGATGGTGATAAACCTGTAAAAGCTATCGATAGAGATCCAATTCCTTTAAGAAGACAAGCTTTTGGATATGATGCAGAATACTCAATAGATGGAATGAATTTCTTAAAAGAGATTATTGATATTTTAAATAATGATTTGAAATGGGAATTACATGATGTTGTAGCTGAGGGTGCCTACGGCCAATTTGAATTAGATTTTGGATATACAGATATCTTATCAATGGCTGATAGATTTGTATTTTTGCGAGTGCTTCTCAAAGAAATAGCAAAAAAATATGGTTATTTTGTTTCTTTCATGCCAAAAACTACTATTAGTGACTGGCGATCTGGAGCTCATATCAACCACAGTGTAGCTTCTATTAAAAAGAAAAATAAAAATATTTATAAAGATGGAGATAAATTTTCTGATAAAGCCTATAACGCTGTTGCAGGTATACTTAAACATGGCGCTGCTATCACAGCTTTAGCTTGCCCTACGGTTAATTCCTATAATGGTTTTGTACCAACTGTTGAGGGCTTAGATGGTGGGATGCATACATGGGCACCAACTCATATGACTTATGGAAATAATAATAGATCTGCCATGATAAGGTTACCTCAAAACAGATTTTGTATAGAAGATAGAGCTTCAGATTTAACTCAAAACCCATATCTTACTTTCTCATTACTGGCTGCCGCGGCTACCGAGGGCATTGATAAGAAGATGACACCTCCTAAAGCCACTAATAAAAGTTTATATGATTTAACCGAAAAAGAAAAAAAACAAGTAACCAGTCTTCCAAGAAACTTACTTGAGGCAGTTGATGCTTTTGCAGCAGACTCTTTAATAAAAGAAGTATTTTCTGAGGCCATGATCAATAATTTTGTGGGATATAAATACGACGAGTGGTCGAGGTATCATACCACTACTACAGATTGGGAAATTAAAGAATATTTAAAGTTATTTTAATTGATAAATAAACAAGAATTAAAAAATTTTGAACTAAAAAATTTCCAACTCAAATCAGGAACAATAATCGATTTAGATTTGAAATACTTAGCGTTTGGCAATCTTAACGAAGACAAATCAAATGTTATTTTGTACCCAACTAGGTATGCAGGAACTCATTTGGAGCAAGGAAATATAATTAATGATAATTTTCCTATTAACCCTAATGATTACTTCATCATTATACCTAATATGTTTTGTAATGGAGTATCCTCTTCACCAAGTAATGTAAATGGAAAAATAAAGGGACCAAATTTTCCGTTAATCACAATCTACGATAATGTTAAAGCTCAAAAAATTTTATTAGAAAAAACATTTAATATTGAAAAAATTAAACTCGTAATAGGGTGGTCAATGGGAGGGCAACAAGCACTTCAATGGGCTTCATACTTCCCTGACTCAATAGAAAGTGCCATTTCAATGTGTGGTCATGCCAAGACCACCGGTCATACTTATGTTTTTCTTGAGGGCGTATATGCTGCTTTGATATCTGACCCTAATTGGAATAAAGGCAATTATGAAAGCCAACCAAATCAAGGTAAAACTACAATGGCAAGAGTATGGGCGGGATGGGCCCATGGTCAAAACTGGTTCAGAGAAAAACATTATTTAAGTAATGGTTTTAAAAACCCAAAAGAGGTACTAGATAAATTATGGAACAAAATTTATTATCATCGTGATGCGAATGACCTTTTGGCTATGATTAGAACTTGGCAAGAGCATGATATTAGCAACAATGAATTATACCAAAACGACTTTTCTAAAGCTTTAAATTCAATAACTGCAAAAACAATTCTTATGCCAGGTCAAAATGATTTATATTTTCCACCAGAGGATAATGAAATTGAATTAAAAGATATTCCCAATGGAGAATTAAGAGTCATTCCCTCAGACTATGGCCATTACGCTGGTGCGGGTAAATCTAAAGAAGACCTTGATTTTATTAATAAAGCTATTAGCGAGATACTAGTTAATTAAATTTTAGTTTAAAAAGTTTCTTTTTACCAATTTTTAAAACTTGATTATCATTTTTATTATTCAGAACAGTATTAAAGTCATTTACAGTGCTGTCATCTATCTTAATACCTCCACCTTCTATTAGTCTTTTAGCTTCTGATTTTGAGCTAACTAAGTTGTGACTTATAAGTGCATCTAAAATTTTAATATCTAAATTTTTATCTAGTAAAATCTCGTCTAAATTTTCATCTGAATTATTTTCAAATATAGAGATAGCTTTTTTTTCAGCATCTTCTGCAGATTTTTGTGAATGGCAATCTGAGGTTACTAAAAAAGCAAGTTTTTTTTTTGCTTCATTGATATTTTCTGAGATGATATTTTTTATTTCACTCTTATCCAAGTCACTAAATATAAGTAATAGCTTTTCTACATCGTTATCATCTACATTTCGCCAATATTGATAAAAATCATATGAGTTATACTTATTTTCATCTATCCATACCGCTCCTTGTTCAGTTTTGCCCATCTTTTTCCCAGTTGAAGTTGTTAACAAAGGTGTGGTAAGTCCAAAAGCATCTTTTTTATTTATTTTAGATATGATTTCCATTCCTAAAACTATATTTCCCCATTGGTCAGACCCACCAATTTGTAAATCACATTTTTCATTTTTATTTAAATAAAGAAAGTCATAACTTTGGAGTATCATGTAATTAAATTCTAAAAAAGATAATGATTGTTCTCTTTTAAGTCTTTCTTTAACACTTTCAAAAGTTAGCATTCTATTAATTGAAACATGACTACCTACATCTCTTAACAATTCGATATAATTTAATTTATCTAACCATTGATCATTATTAATGAAGGTTATATTTTCTTTAAAATCTCTAAAATAATGTTCGAAAATACTTTTGAAATTATCAATATTTTTTTGAATATTGTCATAACTTAAAATTTGTCTCGCTGTATCTTTACCTGATGGATCCCCTACTTTTGTGGTACCTCCACCTAGTAGCACTATTGCTTGATGACCGTGCTTGATAAGTGCCTTTATAGCTCTTAATTGTACCAGACTTCCAACATGTAAAGCATCAGCTGTTGCATCAAAGCCAATATAAAAAATTATTTTTTTCTTATTTAATAATGTATTAAGTTCAATTTCATTTGTGCACTGATTGAATAGATGTCTATCTTTAAATAACTGTATATAATCAATCATATATAATAATTAACATAATTTTATAGATATCAAATGGAATATATGGCCCTTGGATGCATGTCTGGAACATCATTAGATGGTATTGATTGTAGCCTCATTAAATCTGATGGACTTTCTTTTGCAAATGAAATTTCAAATGAATTTTTCCCATATAGTAAACAATTACAAAAAAAATTACTCAATACAATTAGCCAAGAATATTTGAATGACACAAGTGTATTAACCTTACTAAACAAGGAATACAAGAAAGCTATTAATCAATTTATTAAAAATAATAATGTAAAAATTGACTTAATTGCTATGCACGGTCAAACTATCTTTCACGATCAAAAGACTAAAATATCAATACAGCTTTTTGATAAAAGTCTAAGTTTTGATTCTAATTCACCAGTTATATGTAATTTTAGAAAAAATGATCTTCTAAATGGAGGTAATGGGGCGCCAATAATGCCAGAATTTCACAAAATGATAGCAAAGCAATTAAATTTAAAAAAAGTAATCTTTGTAAATATAGGGGGAGTAACCAATTTAACTCTAATTAACAATGGGGATATCAATGCTGGAGATAGCTCATTTGGTAACGCTATTATTAATGATTTAATCCACGAAAAAATAGGTCAAGATTTTGATATAGACGGATCTTTATCTAAGAATGGAAAAAAAATTGATACCTTATTTGATAAAATCATTACAGACCAATTTTTTGATAAAAAATTACCAAAATCTCTAGATAGGAATTATTTTCATAAATATAAAAAAGAAATTTTTCAAAACAATAATTTAAATAATACTATTTTTACTTTGTTAGAAATTATACCCTATGCTATTAGAGAATTAATTTCATCTCCGTCAGAGTATAAGATAATCTTAATGGGTGGTGGTAGAAAAAACCTCACCCTTCAAAAAATATTTAAAAAATATTTTGAAGACGTATCTTTAATAGATATTTACAATATGAATGGTGATTTCATTGAGTCTCAAGGAATGGCTTATTTAGGTATAAGGTATTTTTTAAAAAAACATTCAACTTATAATACAACTACAAAAGTACAAAAAAATATATATTTAGGAGAACTTTGTTAGCTTTTATGCTTTTGAATATACTTATTTAATGTCCCCATAAGAGGTTCTAACTTACCTTCAAAAAGATGATTAGATTTGGAGATAGTTTCCATGGAAACGTCTGCATTTTTCTGCTTCTTAAAAGTTTCAAAAAATTCTTTAAGGTTATCTCTTTTAACTATTTCGTCTTGTTCAGCACGCACTATTAATGTTTTAATAGGACAGGGAGATAAAAAGTTAAAATCATACATGTTTACCGGGGGTGCTATTAAAATTAATCCATCAACTTCTGGTCTTCTCATTAGTGTTTGAAATCCAATCCAAGCTCCAAAGGAGAATCCTACAATCCAACAAGATCGAAAGTCTTCATTCTTTTTTTGTAACCAATCCAGTGAAACACTAGCATCATTCAATTCACCTTCTCCTTCAGTAAAAGCACCATCACTTTTTCCAACACCTCGAAAGTTAATTCTAAGAGTTGAAAAACCAGCATCCTTCATTACTTTGAATGCAGCATAATTAACCTTTGTATCCATCGTTCCACCATGTTTTGGGTTTGGATGTAAAATTATAGCGATATTAGGTTTTTCTTGCTCACTAGGTGAGTATTTGGCTTGAAGTTTACCTTCACCACCTTGTATAAATACTTCTGGCATAATTAAAGAAGAGATCATAGATTACTTTTGATAAAAAAAGGGAGAAATAATGGATCTCTCTGGAAATGTATTATCCTCTCATGATGGCATTCAAAATTATACAGTTGGACAAAGAAGAGGTTTGGGTATCTCTAATGATAATCCTCTTTATGTGATTGATATAATTAAAGATAAAAATCAAATCATTGTTGGAGATAAAAAAGACCTTTTAGGTAGTTCTCTTTTACTTGGTGATTTGAATTTTATTATGCCCGAATATGACTTATCAAAAAATATTGTTGAAATTGCCTGCAGTGCTAAAATTAGATCTTTATCCGAGCCTAAAAAAGGAAAACTTATCAAACAATCTACATCGTATTCTTTTGAATTTGACGAACCTGCAGAGGCCATAACTAGAGGCCAAGCTTGTGTTTTTTTACGATAATGATAGGGTTTTAGGCGGCGGGATAATTAAGCAGAAACTGAACTAAATAAAGAGTTCACTCGTATTTCCTTGTAAAAATCCTTATTTATCATATATATCGAAATCTATGGCAGCTACAGAACAAACAATCAAACAAGTAAATAATTTAGGAGATAGTGATTATAAGTATGGGTTTTCTACTGAATTAGATGAAATACGCCCTCCAAAAGGTTTAAATGAAGATATAATCAAATTTATATCTGCTCAAAAAGATGAGCCAGAGTGGATGCTTGATTGGAGGCTCAATGCTTTCAAAGTTTTTAATAAGCTACCTAAGCCTGAATGGGCTAAATTGAATATTCCAGAAATTGATTATCAAGACTGTTATTATTATTCAATTCCTAAAAGTCTCAAAGATAAACCCAAGTCTTTGGATGAAATTGACCCAGAGATAATCAAAACTTATGAAAAACTAGGTATTCCATTAAAAGAACAAAAAAATGTTATCTGGTATTGCAGTAGACGCCGTTTTTGACTCTGTATCAGTTGCCACTACATATAAAAAACAATTAAGTGATCTAGGTATTGTATTTTGCTCAATTTCTGAGGCAGTAAAAACTCACCCTGATTTAATTAAGAAATATTTAGGAAGTGTAATACCTGTGTCTGATCATTCCTTTGCTGCTTTAAACTCAGCGGTATTTACTGATGGATCTTTTATTTATATTCCTGAGGGAGTTAGGTGTCCTGTAGAATTATCAACATACTTTAGAATTAATGCAATGAACACCGGCCAGTTTGAGAGAACTCTTATCATTGCAGATAAAGATAGTTATGTAAGTTATTTAGAGGGCTGTACTGCACCAATGAGAGATGAGAACCAGCTTCACGCTGCTAATGTTGAGTTAGTTGCTCTGGATAATGCAGAAATAAAGTATTCAACTGTTCAAAATTGGTACCCCGGTGATAAAGAGGGCAAGGGTGGTATATACAACTTTGTAACAAAAAGAGGTGCCTGTAGAGGTAAAAATTCTAAAATATCTTGGACTCAAGTAGAGACGGGATCAGCAATAACATGGAAATACCCAAGCTGTATTTTGCAAGGAGATAATTCTAAAGGAGAATTCTATTCAGTTGCAATCACTAATAATATGCAACAAGCCGATACAGGTACAAAAATGATACATATCGGTAAAAATACATCCTCTAAGATAATTTCAAAAGGTATATCAGCTGGAAAAGCTAATAACACTTACAGGGGTTTGGTAAATATTTTGTCAAAAGCTAAAAATGCAAGAAATTTTACCCAATGTGACTCATTATTAATTGGTAATAAATGTGGAGCCCACACTGTTCCATATATAGAGTCAAGTAACTCGGACTCAATGGTTGAACATGAAGCTACCACATCAAAAATTAATGAGGACCAATTGTTTTATTGCCAGCAAAGAGGATTGAACAGCGAAGATGCGGTAGGTTTAATTGTCAATGGTTTTTTGTAAAGAGGTATTACAACATTTGCCAATGGAGTTTGCTGTAGAAGCCCAGAAATTAGTAGCAATTAGCTTAGAAGGCAGTGTCGGATAATGTTAGAAATTAAAAAATCTTCATGTTTCCGTTGAAGAAAAAAAAATTATCAAAGGTTTAAATTTATCAATAAACAAGGGCGAGGTTCACGCTCTAATGGGCCCAAACGGTTCAGGAAAGAGTACTCTTTCTTATGTATTGTCTGGAAAAGATAAATACGAAATAGATGATGGAACAATTGAGTATAACGAAAAAAATTTACTAGAGTTGGATGTAGATGAAAGAGCAAACGAGGGTTTATTTTTAGCATTTCAATATCCAATGGAGATACCTGGTGTACAAACTTCTTTTTTTTTAAAAACAGCTATCAATTCAAAAAGAAAATATTTAGGTCAGAGTGAAATGGATGCATTAGAATTTGCTAAATTAATGAAGTCAAAAGCTGAAGAACTAAATATAAATACTGAAATGCTTAAAAGAGATTTGAATGTTAACTACTCAGGTGGCGAAAAAAAGAAACAAGAAATTTTACAAATGTCAATGTTAAGCCCTAAGATGGCTATCTTGGATGAGACAGACTCTGGCCTTGACATAGACGCGTTAAGAATTGTTTCCGAGGGTGTTAATAAATTACGTAACAAAGAAAATTCCTTTTTAGTAATCACTCATTATCAAAGACTTCTAAACTATATAAAGCCTGATTTTGTTCACATTATTGCAGATGGTAGAATTGTAAAATCAGGAGATTATTCCTTAGCTTTAGAGTTAGAAGAAAAAGGATATGAAGAAATATCTAAATCTGCCTAATGGAACTCACATTAAATTTAGACAAGATACAATCTGATAATGTATCAAAATATGTAAAAACTATATTAGATAACCAAAATCCTTATAAAAATTTTAAAATTGAAAACTACAAATATGCTCAACTTCATAGAGATATAAAATCTGAAACTTTACTAAGAGATATAGACATATCTGAATTATTGAAAATTTCTAATAATATTTCTTATCCAACTTCAAATCCAATTGATTTAACCTCTGATTTAAATTTATGGAAATACAAAAATGATGACAGTTTCTTTAGAGTTTCCTCTTTGTTAAAAAGAAATACAAGTTCTATAAATTTAGATTTGATAGACGATAAAAATTTATTTTTAGATATTTCACAAATAAACGAGAATATTCATTTTTTAAAATCTTCAAAAAATGAAACTAATCTTATTATTATGAATAGCAAATCAAATGACGAATACCCTAAATCTATATTCTTCGACTTATCTAATAATTCAAATTTAAATGTAATTCACTTTAATATATCAAATTATAAATCCTTTTTATATTTTGAGTCAAATCTTCAAGATAATTCAAAATTAAACTTTGTTTCTTTCCAGTCTGATAATATTCATACAAGAAACGAGTTTTATGCATCTTTAAACCTTGAGTGCAACTTTGATTTATTTGGTTTGAATATTAATAACTATGGAGTAAATGATAATTATTCTTTTATTCAGCACCTAAAACCCTCCTCATCAAGTAGAGAAATTTTTAAATCTATAGTTGAGAAAGGTGCTACAACAAATTTTCAAGGTAAAATATATGTTGACTCTATAGCTCAGAAAACTGATGGATACCAAATGAGTAGATCTTTACTTTTAGACGATATTTCAAAGGCTAATAACAAGCCAGAACTTGAAATTTATGCTGATGATGTAAAATGTAGTCATGGTTCTACTGTTTCTAAATTAGATGAAGACCAAATTTATTATTTTAAGTCTAGAGGTATCGATAGTGAAATGGCTAAAAAAATACTTAAAAAGGCGTTTATTGTAGAGATTATTGAGTCTATTAAAGACAATAATTTACGCGATTATTCTAATAAAATAATTGAAAGTTTATTAACATGAATAATGTAAAATTAGATTTCCCAATTTTAGATAAGAAGATCAGAGATAAAACCATTACTTATCTTGACTCTGCTGCAAGCACACAGAAACCAAAGCAAGTTATCCATTCAATTTCTGAGTTTCTTGAAAATTCGTATGAAAATGTTCATAGAGGTATGAATTCACTTAGCATCGATGCTACAGATTTATATGAAAAATCTAGAGATGTAGCTAAATCGTTCATTAATGCAAATTCTACAAATGAAATAATTTTTACAAGAGGGGCTACCGACTCTATAAATATTATAGCTAATTCTTTAGCAGAGCACTTAAAAAAGGGTGATAAGATTGTTGTGACAGAATTAGAGCATCACTCTAATTACTTACCATGGATGAATTTATGTAAAAAATTAGAATTAGAATTAAAAATTATCCCAATTTCTAAAGAAGGCATTTTATCAGAAGATGATATTATTAATAATTGTGATGATGCTACTAAGGTTCTTTCTTTAACACACATGTCAAATGTTACTGGTCAAATACTTGATATAAAAAAAATTAAAAGCGAAATTAAGAAAGATATTTATGTAGCTGTTGACGGATGTCAATCAATTGCACATCTTAATATTGATGTCAAAGATTTAGACTGTGATTTTTATTCTTTTTCCTCTCACAAACTTTATGGACCATCTGGAATTGGAATTATGTACGGTAAAGAAAATATTCTTGACAAACTTAATCCTCCAACTTTAGGAGGGGGGATGATCAATGAGGTATCATCAAACGATTTTTCTTATGCTATGTTACCCAATAAATTCGAACCGGGAACACCCTCTATTGAGGCCGCCATTGGTTTTAAAGCTGCCATGGAGTATCTAAATAGTATTAATTACCAGGATTATTTTTCAAAAGAAAAAAAACTCAGATCTACTTTAATTTCTGCTCTTAATGAATTCGATGAAATAGAAATATATGGCGCAAATGATAATGGAGATGCTACCTCAATAGTTTCCTTTAATATCAAAAATCAAAATTTTAATGATATTGCTACTTTTCTTGACCAATATGGAATTATGATCAGAGGTGGTCACCATTGTTGTCAACCATTTATGAAAAAATTAGGTATACCGGGCTCTTGCCGAGTTTCTTTTGGAATTTATAATGATTCTAATGATATAGACCACTTCGTTGACTCTATGAAAAAAACTTTAAAACTTTTACAATAAGCCATGGATGATAAGACACTCTCAGACTTTATGCCTAAAGTTAATTCTGAAGGAGATATTTCTTTTGGAGACGTATCAACAGTTGAATCAGTAAAATTGACAAATGAGAAAATTATTCAGGTTCTTACAAAAATAAAAGACCCAGAACTAGATATAAATATATATGACCTTGGATTAATCTACGACCTGTCAATTGATAAATTTAACAATATTAAAATTATAATGACACTAACAACTGTTAATTGCCCAGTAGCTGATAGTTTCCCTTTAGATGTTGCAAAAAAAATTCACGAGCTTCCAAGTACAGGACAAGTTAGTGTAAATCTAACCTTTCAACCTCCTTGGAATAAAGATATGATGAGTGAAGATGCAAAGTTAGCTTTAGGTTTTTAAAATGTCTAATCCTTTATTTACATTATCTAAAATGGCTCAAGAACAAATTTCTAAATTATTAATTGATAACAATAATGCAATTGGTTTGAAAATAGGTTTAAGTACAAAAGGTTGTGCTGGCCTCAGCTATACAATGGAATATGTCAATGAAAGTAGCATACAAGGATGTGAGCTAGTTAATGATTATAAATTCCCTCTTTTTATTGATAATAAAGCTGTAATGTATGTTATTGGTACAGAAATGGACTTTATAAAAGAGGAATTTGGAGAAAGATTTATTTTTAAAAATCCTAATCAGACTAGTGAGTGCGGTTGCGGCGAAAGTTTTCACGTTTAGTTTTTAATTAATTCATGGCTATTCTTTTAGGTATTCTTTCAGCGTTTAGCTTTGGTGTAGGGGATTTTTTTTAGCAAGATTTTCATCACAGGAAGTTGGTTTTAAGAATTCACTTTTTTGGATGTTAGTTGTTGGCTCAATATTTTATTTATTTTTATTTTATTTCTTTGGAAGTGGGTTATCTCCAAATACCATAGGTTTGAGCAATAGCTTTCTATCAGGAATCTTAATAATGTTTGGACTTTTATGCTTATACAAGGGTCTTCAAATGGGGCCTGTATCAATTGTTGCCTCGATAGCAGCAACAAACCCTTTTTTTGTTTTTGTCATAAGATTTTTTTTAGGAAGTGAACCTACACTTACTCAATGGATTGCAACTTTGATAGTAATCTCAGGAGCAGTATTTGTGTCAATTAGTGCGGACAGTTTCAAAGAAAGCCTTGGTTTATCAAAAAAACATATAAAAGAGTCTTTAATTGTATCATTTATGGCAAGTGGAATGTTAGCTTTAGGTCTTATTTTTTTCACAAGAAGCTTCTAACACCTTAGATCCAATCGAAGCTGTTATATATGTTAGATTTTTTAGTTTATTGGGTATTGCAACCTTATTGCTATTCACAAAGTCTAAGATAACAATGACAAAAAAAAGCAGCACCCATTTTATTTTTTTCAGGGAATATTAGAGACTACTGGTTATTTCTGTTTAGTTTCAGCGTATACCTTTGATAAAGTGAGCATTGCAGTAGTGATTTCCTCAGGCTTTGGTCTTGTAACTGTTTTATTAGCTAGAATGGTTTTAAAAGAAAAAATATCTAAAATTCAAACTTTGGGTATTTCCCTAACTTTTATTGGAGTTATAGGGCTAACTATCTAATTAAATTCTGAAGTCTTTTTTTATCAAAACGATATGAATTCATAGCAATAGCTAAACAAATCACTATACCTCCAACTATTGTATTAGTGCTTGGAATTTCATTAATACCAAGTATAGGCAACCATGCCCAAAATATTCCTCCAACTACTTCTAATAAAGATAACATCGTCAACTCACCTGAGAGCAGATGTTTTGATCCAATACTAAAAAGAATTAATCCACTTGCAACTAGTAAGCCGTGTGTGATACTTAATAAAATATTTCTGAAAGGTAAATAGATTTCCTGACTATTTATTATCATCAAACAGCAAGAAATAGTTGCACAAAATATTCCTGCATAAATTAAAATATAAAATTTCTTGTAATCACTTTTACTTCGTAAGGCAACGGTAAATGCTGCAAATCCTAGACTTGATACAAAACCCATGATCAATCCATATAATGAACCACTAAAAGCACTAGCATATATCATTATTAAAGCACCTATAAATGCAATAA
>CABXST010000009.1 GCA_902514885.1 uncultured Alphaproteobacteria bacterium
TTTTAATGTAATTGATCCATCTACAGAAGAACCATACGTTACTATATCACTAGGAGGTGCAGATGATACCAATAAAGCTGTTGAAGCTGCTAAAAACTCTTTTTTAATATGGAAAAATACATCAAAAGAGGAGCGTATTGAACTTTTAGAAAAACTTTTAAAAATTTATAGAAATCGCTCTGAAGAAATGACAAATGCAATATCAAAAGAACTTGGAGCACCTTTAGACTGGGCTTCATCTGCACAGATGGGTTCTGGTGAGTCTCATATAGAGGACTTTATTAAAAGATTAAAAGAATTTGAATTTGAGTCAAAGTTTGATGAGAACTCTGACAATTATATTGTCTATGAATCAATAGGTGTTTGCGGTTTAATAACTCCATGGAATTGGCCAATTAATCAAATTGCTTTAAAAGTTATACCTGCCTTTGCAACTGGGTGTACGATGATCTTAAAACCATCTGAGATGGCACCTTTATCAGGTTTATTATTTGCTGAAATGATACATGAAGCCGGTTTTCCTGCTGGTGTTTTCAATTTAGTAAATGGAGACGGTGCTGGTGTTGGATCACAAATCTCAGGTCATCCAGATATTGACATGGTTTCTTTTACTGGTTCAACTCGTGCTGGGAAACTAATTTCTAAGAATGCTGCTGATACAATTAAAAGAGTTTGTTTAGAACTTGGTGGAAAGGGCGGTAATATAATTTTTGCAGATGCATACCCAAATGCTGTTAGAGATGGTGTAAGAAATATTATGAGCAACGCTGGTCAATCGTGTGATGCCCCAACTCGTATGTTAGTTGAAAAATCTATTTATGAAAAAGCTGTTCAAGAAGCTGCAGACGAAGCTAATAAGATTGGTGTAGATTTACCCTCTAAACCAGGTGACCACATTGGCCCTGTGATTAATAAATCACAATTTGATAAAATACAGTCATTAATTCAAAGTGGTATTGATGAGGGGGCAACTCTCGTAGCTGGTGGAGCTGGTAGACCATCTAATTTTGAAAAAGGCTACTATGTTAAACCAACAGTATTTACGAATGTTAAAAATGAAATGAGAATAGCTAAAGAAGAAATTTTTGGTCCAGTTCTGTCTATTATTCCATTTGACTCTGAAGAAGAAGCAATCTCAATCACTAATGATACCCCTTATGGTCTTGGTAATTTTTTGCAAACAAAAGATAAAGAAAGAGCTAGAAGAGTATCGAAACAACTTAGAGCTGGTGTAGTTCAAATTAATGGAAATGCTCCAGACTCAGGAACACCTTTTGGTGGATACAATCAATCTGGAAATGGTCGAGAGGGCGGAACATGGGGCCTACATGAATACTTGGAAGTTAAAGCGATAAGTGGGTGGAAGTAGATGATAGGATTTGTCATGGTTGGAACAAACGATTTAGACAGAGCTATTGATTTCTATGACGCTATTCTTGAAATAATCGATTTAAAAAGAGTTGAAAAAACAGAAACATACGGGTCTTATGCCCCAAAATCAAATTCCGATGCAATAGAATTCTACGTTACTGTTCCTCACAATAAAGAAAATGCCACTGTGGGTAATGGAACTCAAATTTCTTTTTACATTGACAAAAAAGAGACTGTTGATTTGTTTCATTCAACTGCAATAAGCTTAGGCGCTAAAGATGAAGGCGCACCTGGTGAAAGATATGAGGGTGAATATTATTCATACCTTAGAGATTTAGATGGTAACAAGATTTGTGGTTACACGTATTTCACTAAGTAGAAATATAATTAATTTCAATGTCTTACACTAATATTGAAAATAAATTAAATTCTGGTGACATTGTACTATTAGATGGTGGAATGGGTGCAGAATTAGAAAACCTTGGAGCTTCTATGGATAAAGATCTTTGGTCGGGGAGATGCTCTATTGATGAACCTGATATTGTATACAAAGCACATCAAAACTTTATAAATTCAGGTGCTGATATCATAACTACAAACACATATGCTAGCACCCCTATTTCTATGAAAGAGTATGGTTATGAACATCACATTGAAGAATGGAACAATGCCAGTGTAAATATAGCTAAATCAGTGGCAAATAATTCTGATCGTGAAATAGCTATAGCTGGTTCAGTATCAACATATGGTAGTTGGGATAAAATTGAACCTAAATATTTAAAACCAGGTTTTATCCAACAGATAAATATTTTATCTAATGCTGGTGTAGATTTAATTATTCTTGAAGCAATGACTTCATCAACGAGAACTATTGAGTCATTATTAGATAGCTCTGATCAATTTGATCTACCAGTTTGGCTTTCAATATCATGTGCTTTAGATAGAAAAAGTAATAAGCTTATGCTTGGCTATCAAGAAAGTTTAAATAACTCTGAAGCTTTTTTTTATGATGATTTTGAAAGCACGATAACTAAATTTAAAGATATTCATAATGGACCTATTTTAATAGCTCACTCTGATATTAAGGTTGCTAATCAAGCAGTTATGATTGCTAAAAAAAACTATGGTGGAATTGTTGGTGTATACCCCAATAATGGTTTTTTTAAAAAACCTAATTGGAATGTTAAAGAAAGTATTTCCCCAAAAGATTATTTAGAAGAAGCACAACAGTGGGTTGATAATGGTGCCCAAATAGTAGGGGGCTGCTGTGGAATTAGTCCTAACCATATCAAAGCACTATCAAATTTAAAAAATTAATTCTTATCTAAGATTGAAAATTTATAAGAAGATGTGTTTTCCATTAGTAAATTCGTATCTATTTTTACTCCTAATCCCTCTCTATTATCTAATTCAATAAATCCATTATTTATTTCGAAGTTTTTATCACAAAACTTTAAACTATAGGGAATATACTCAGGGAAAAATTCAGCCATCTCTGTATTAGGAAAACTCATACATAAATGGACCATCGCTGATGCTGCTATTGACATAGAATTCCAACAATGAGGAGAAACTCTAACATTATTTTTATTTGATAGTTCTATGATTTTTATCATGTCAATAATTCCCCCAACACTTGAAATATCTGGATTAAAAATATCAATAGCATCAGCTGCTAGAGTTTCAACAAAATGATTTATTCCACATTGTTTTTCTCCTGTAACAATTCTCAAACCTGTTTGATTTTTAATATATTTCAGTGACCGAGTAGCCTCACCATCAACTGGCTCTTCAAACCAATAAGGTTTAAATTCCTCTATAAGAGGAGCTAATTTTAAAGAAATATTAGTATCTTTAGGACATGCTAGGTCTAACATAAGAGGTATATTAAATCCCAATGTCTTCCTTATTTTTGAAACACAGATAGCAGCTTCATCAATTGTTCTTTTTTGAAGAGGATATATTTTTATACCTCCATAATCCTGACTCAATATTTCTTCACATCTAGATGATAATGTCTCATCATTTTTAAAATCTTCACTCCAAATAGTAGCGTAAACTGGAACTTTATCTCTATATTCACTCGATAAAATTTTATAGAGAGGTTTATTTCTCTTTTTACCCTCAATATCCCAAAGACTCATTTCAATAGCACTTGTTGCAGCAGAAAAGTCAATTCCACGATGTCCATCTGCTATCTTTTCAACTTCTTTATGAAATATGTTTGGATTTAAGCTTTCTATATTTGATAGTGAATTAACAAGATTATGTATTATTTCCACAATACCTTTTTCTCTTGCTGGCAATGTAAATGCTTCACCCCATCCATAATGTCCTTCATTGTTAGATAGCTTAAGAAATATAAAAGGTTTAATTTGAGACCACCCATCATCACTTTGTTTTGATTTGGTAATCCAGGTTTCTATTTTAGTTATAAAACTCATTTATTTATTTAAAATTTTTCAATTAATTTCTTTAAGTGTGTGTCGCTTACACCACAACACCCACCAATTATTTGTATTTGATCGTCAATAAATTCTAAACAGGAATCTGCAAACTCATCTTCTGTGCTCATAGCAATAGCTTCATGAGTACTTGTATCAAATTTATGTATTTCTGGATAATACATCATTGGACCCTTCCAATGATCTTTTATTATTTTCAATCCACCAGAACTATCTTGAAACCATGTGTGCATAATACCATAAACATCTCCACCAATATTTGTAAGTGTTTTTATTATATCTTCAAATTGAATAATATCATCTTCAGGTAAAAATTTTGGTTGTTCCTTGTACTTTTCTTCATCATAAATTAATGATTTTTCTTTTTCTGCTCTAAAATTTCTTCCAACTATACTGTTGTCAAATTTACTTTCACAACAACTTAGACCAACCCATACAGGAAGACTAGTTTGTAAAGCTGCATTTAGTAATATTTCAGAATGGTTTATATCAAGTAACATTTCTAAAATTAATAGATCTACTCCAGAGTCTTTTAAAATGTTAGCAGCTTCAATATAATTTCTTTCTTCTTGTCTATATGAAGGAATAAATTTCGGGTTAGGCACAAATTCATTTTCTTTTAAAGCAAAAAAATTTGAGAGGCTTCCAGCTATAGCAACTTTTTCATTTTTATTAGTGTTTTTGATTGCTTTTCTTGCTAATTCAACAGATTTAATTAAAAACCTTTCTGTTTCATTTTTGCGTTTCAAGCTATCTAGTACATGTCTACTTGTTGCAAATGTATTTGCAGTAATGATATCACAACCTACATTTATAAAATTTTCATGAACTTTGACTACTATATCAGGTGAGGTAATTGTAGCCAGCGCAGCAAATGCTGGACTCATATCTCCACCTAGTTTTGCTATCTCTGAACCATTTCCACCATCTAAAAAAATTTTTGATTTATTTTTTAATTTTTCTTTGAATATCATGTATTTTTTGGATTTGGTGCTAGAACTACTGCTAAAATTCCTCCGATCACAATCATTGAGCTTCCAATTATTTCTCTTAAACCAAAGGGTTCATCAGTAAGAATACTTGAGCTTGTGACTCCAACTAATATTTCGGATAAAAAAAGAATTGAACATAAGCCAGCTCCTAATTTACTCGGCGACCAAAATATAACCACACCTGTAGGTATAAAATAAAAAACAGATATAAAGAAAAGAAATGAGGACATAGCAACAAATGAATCTAATGTAGGCACTGGTCCAAGATAATCTGTTAAAAAGAAGCCAGCAATTATGTTGAACAATGTACCATAAAAAAAGAAAGAAAAAATTGTAGGAAACACACCATCAGTCTTAACTATTTCCAAACGTATCATTCCTGCAGCAAACAATGCTCCACCAGCAAGAGCCAACCAATCACCGGCATTCTCTGGCAATGGAATTATTGTTTGTTTACTAAATACAATCCATAATCCTCCTAAAGCTAAACCAAGTGTTAATGCTCTTTCTACCCCAGGTTTTTTCTTCAAAAATAAAATCTCAAAAATAGTTGTCCAAATAGGAGTCATATAAAAAAGAATTAATGCACGAACCACGTCTGTTAGAAGAAAACTCAATGCATAACAAATAAAACCACCTCCACAAAGTAAGCCTGTTACGGGTAACTCTAAACCAAAAGTCCTTCCTTTAACTTTTCGCCATACTGCAATAGGTGATAATATTAGAACACCAATAATCATTTGCGCAATAGTTCCCCAACCTCCTGTCAGCCCACCATCTTCTAAAATTCTTTGAGGTAACCAGTATATTCCCCATGATCCAGCTGATATAGCCAATGCAAATGCAATTTTGTAATGATGAGGATGTCTCATGATTAATTAATCTAGCAGAGGTTTAAACTTACTAAAGTTAAATATCTCTTCATACTTTTTAGCAAAAGCAAATAATTTTAAATCGCTTTTCTTTTTTCCAATTATTTGCATACCCATGGGAATACCTTCTTCATTAAATCCTACAGGAACAGTAATTGTGGGTAATTCAAGAAGACTTGATAATATGAAAACTTCTAACCAACGATGATAAGTATCTAGTTCAAAGGTATTTATTTTTTTTGGAAATTGAAGATTTTTATCAAATGGAAAAATTTGTGCAGAGGGTAGGGCTAGAAAATCATAATTTTTAAATATATTTTCAATTTGTTCATAGCATTTATTTTTTTGATCTTTTGCAATTTGTAACTTTTCATCACTTATTTTTTTACCATTGTTGTATTCCCATATGGCTTGATAAGTCATTGTATTGATATCTTTTATATTCATTGCCAAAGTATCTTCATAAATACTTTTTGATCTAAAGGTAATCCAACTACTCCATAAAGTATCATGATCGAAATCTGGTTTTAGTTTTTCAATTTTAATATTTAAATCCTCTAATTTTTTAAGTTGTATTTCACAAATATCTAAAATTTTATTATCAATTTTATAATTTGTATTCATATTTGATAACCAGCCTATTTTGATATTAATAAAATCTTTTTCATCTATTTTTTGATTTTTAAAAGGCTCATTTAAATCAAATGAATAATCATCTTTGATGTTACTACCAACCATCTCGTCTAATAAAAATGCCATATCATTAGGTGATTTTGCCAAACACCCAGGTGTTGTAAGCACTGGGATTTTTGTATTTTGATTCCTTCTATCCACCGAAATTAAACCTGGTGTAGGTCTATACCCATATATATTAGCATACGCTGCTGGCCCTCTGCATGATCCCATCTGATCTGTTCCATCTGCAAATGGCAGTAATCCTGCAGCAACAGCGGTACTAGCTCCGCCACTAGAACCTGCAGCAGATTTTGAAAAATCATAACAATTTGATGTAGGGCCAAATAATCTATTAATAGTATGACCACCCACACCTAATTCTGCAGTGTTAGTCTTACCTATTATAATTGCACCACTTTTAATAAGGCGATCAACAAACAAAGAATTTTTTTGTGGTATATAATTTTTGGTTCCAGGAAAACCATACGTTGTTCTAAGTCCAACTACATCGCTCAAATCTTTTATAGCTATTGGAATGCCGTTTAAAGGTTTATGAGTTTCTTTTAAATTATCTTTTTTGATAGCTTCTGAAATTAAAGTTTCTTTATCCTTAAGAAGAATTATTGCATTTAAATCTGTATTATATTTCTCAATTCTATCTATATAGTATTCCATCAATTCTTTAATTGATAATTGACTGCTTTTAATTTTTTGTATTATTTTTTCAACTGATTGATCTTCAAGCATAAATGCTTAACGTGCTTGATTTATACTTTGAAGAACTATTTCTTTTAATTCTACCAATGATGCTTTTTTGGGATTAGTCGCATAGGCTTGATCTTGCATTGCTTTTTGTGCAATTCTCTCAGCACAGTCTACAGGAACATTGATTTCATTTAATCCTTTCGGAATATTTAATCTATCCAGTATCTGTTCTACATTTTTGATAAATGCCTCTACTGAATGATATTCAAATTGCATTGCCTCAGACATTCTTTTGACTTTTTCATCCATACCAGGCAAATTAAAGTTTAGAACAGGTGGTAAAACTATTGCGTTAGTTAAACCATGATGAGTATTAAACTCTGCACCAACCATATGTGAGATTGAGTGAACGTTCCCAAGGCCCTTTAAAAATGAAATCCCACCCAGATATGAGCCTATTATCATACCGCCTCTGGCTAATAAATTACTTGGTTCTTCAAAGGCTAAGACAAGAGACTTTGATATTAGATTGAGACTCTCTAAGGCGGCACCATCACAAAGAGGATTAAAACCTGGCACACAATACCCTTCAATACTATGAACCATAGCATCTACACCTGTCCATGCAGTTAATTTAGGAGGAAGTTCTAATGTTAATTCGGGGTCAACTAATGTAAAGATAGGCCTTACATCAGGGTGCCATATACAAAATTTCATCCCTTTTTCTAGATGTGTAACCATTGCTGTTATTTCAGTTTCGGCACCAGTTCCTGATGTTGTAGGAATTGTTATAATTTTTGGAAAAGCATTTTCTTTTGTAATTTCAGGAACAGGTTGTTCAAACTCAAAATCCCATAATGGCGTATCGCTATTTACTGTTAAACATATAGATTTCCCACCATCCATAGCACTACCGCCTCCAATAGCAATAATAGCATCGTGTTTACCACTTCTAAATTGATCACATCCTTTAGATATTTCATCATCACGAGGATTTGGTGATATATCATAAAAAACTTCAGATTTGATATCATATTTGGACAGTAACGTTTCTAAATTATTAATAAATGGAAGATCTTTACTACCACTGTCTGTAACGATTAATGGATTTTTAATCTCAAATTCTTCACAAAATTTTCCAATCTCATTAAATCTTCCTGGACCGTAGTATGTTGTTGTCGGAAATGTCCAATCTTGATTAGAGAGTATGTCTACTTCACTTAGTTTAAAGTTTTTCATTTAAGATAATAAAGTTTATAACAAGTTCATAGTAATATTAAATGATTAATTTTATAAATAATCAAAAAAATACTTTTCTAGCAATCACCGCAATGGTAGTTGGAGTTATATTTATCGATATACATGGATTGATTGTAAAATATTTAGGTGGTGAGTATTCAACTGTTCAATTAGCACTTTTTAGAAATACTTTTGCTATTATTCCTTTAATACTTTTACTAGTTTACAATAAAGAAAGTTCAGATCTTTTTAAAAATTTAAGCAAAAAATTTATTTTATTTTGTTTTATTAGAGGTTCTTGTTTTTTAGCAATTAATATTCTTTATTACATTGCTATTAATAATATGGAATTTGCCACAGCATCCACTCTTACTTTTTCATCAACTTTTTTTATAGTCATATTATCTATTTTTTTTTTAGGGGATAAGGTTGGCATATATAGATGGTCTGCTGTTATAATCGGCTTTATTGGTGTTGTTATGATTATGAGACCAAATAGTAGTATTTTCTCTTACTATTCAATTTTACCAATACTTGTTGCATTTTTATGGGCAGTACAGGTAATAATTTTAAAATTTATTCCAGATAATTTTTCTACAGGTAAAATTCAGTTTTACTCTTTATTTTCATCTTTTCTTGGTTCTTTAATTTTTATTTTTTTTACAACAGGTCATACTTATATTGAGACCCAAAGTGACTTTTTTATTTTATCATTAATCGGTATTTTTGGAGGTACTGCTGCCATCCTTTTTATTTACTCTTATAGGTTGATAGCAGCTAGCAAAATCGCTGTCTTTGAATATTTAGCAATACCATCTTCATTTATTCTAGCTTGGATATTTTTTGGTGAAGCACCTTTTGATCAACTTTTTCCAGGAGTATTATTAATAGTTTTTGCGGGTTTAATTATTATATGGAGAGATAAAAGTAAAAAGATTAATAAGCCAAATTAGAAATTTAAATTATTTTGACTTCATAGACTTCATAACAATCGTTCGATCAATTTCACCAACTAACTCTCCTGAATTTGAACTTATAATGGGGTAGGCGGTATCATCTTCACATATTTGATCAATTAAAGAGTCGATTTTAGCGTTTTCATCAATGCACTTTGTTTTATCTAAAAATAAGTTTTTAGACTCCTCAGAGCATTCTTTGCGCATAACTTTTCCGGCACTTAGTACTTTATATTTTGGAACATCTTCACAAAAATCTTTAACATATTGATCGACAGGATTTGCTACTATTTCTTCAGGTGTTCCTACTTGGGATATTTCACCATCTTTCATAATAGCAATATGATCTCCCATTTTTATAGCCTCTAAAAAATCATGTGTAATAAAAACCATAGTTCTTTGTAATTTTTTTTGAATGTCTAAAAGTTCATCTTGCATTTCTCTTCTAATAAGAGGGTCCAATGCAGAAAAAGGTTCATCGAATATTAATATTTCAGGTTCAACTGCCATAGCACGAGCTAAACCAACTCTTTGTTGCATACCCCCAGATAACTCTCTTGGATAGTTGTTGTGCCATCCTTTTAAACCAACAAGATTTAAAGACTCCATTGCCTTGTCTAGCCTATCTTGTTTTTTCTCTCCTCTAATTTCTAATCCATAAGAAATATTTTCAAGCACAGTTCTATGTGGGAAAAGTCCAAAGTGTTGAAAAACCATACTCATTTTATTTCTTCTAAGATCTAATAAGCTATTTCTGCTAATCTTGGTAACATCAGTGTCATCAATAATTACAGATCCTGATGTAGGTTCAATTAATCTTGTTAAGCATCTTACTAAAGTTGATTTACCACTTCCTGAAAGGCCCATGACAACAAAAGTCTCTCCTTTTTGTATTGAGAAACTAACATCTTTTACAGCAACTACATGACCAGTTTTTTCTTGAACTTCATCTCTAGTTAAATTTGGATCAAGATTTTCTAATATTTTCTTTTCATCATTTCCAAAAATTTTCCATATATTTGAGCAAATAATTTTATCCATACTAAGCGATTTGTTGATATTATATTGTGAATTAATACTATTAAAATAAAATTATTTTAATAAATTTAATAAATGAGGATTATATATAAGTAAGTAATGTCTTTAGATCGAAATTTAGAAGTAAATAAAAAGCTTAATAAAAATATAATCTTATATTTAAGTATTTTTATTATTGGAGCTATTGCTTACTATCTTTCAATTACGAACGAAGACCCTACTGTCTTTCCTAAATCTATTACTGATGAATTTAAATTTACTGCATGGATAAATGCCGGTGAAGATTATTTAAAAGATAATTATAGATGGATAACTAGATTGTTTGCTTCATTTTTACAGGCTGGTTACATGGCATTAGAAAATTTTTTCGTTGAGTCTCCCTGGATTTTAATAATGTCCTTGATGACTCTTCCTGCATTAGCATATGGAGGAATAAGATTAGCCTTATTTTGTATGTTCACAGTTTATTTTTGGGGAGCTGTTGATATGTGGGAAGTCTCTATGCAAACTTTAGCCTTGATGGGGTTATCAGTAATTTTATCTGTATTTTTTGGAGTAATTCTAGGAATACTCAGCTCGCAAAATGATAGGTTTGAGAGTTTTCTCAAACCCATTTTAGATACCATGCAAGTGATGCCTGCCTTTGTCTACTTATTCCCTGCTATGTTCTTTTTCGGGATTGGTGGTGCTCCAGCAATACTCGCAACTCTAATTTATGCTATGCCACCTATTATAAGATTAACTAATTTAGGTATCAGACAAGTATCAAAAGAAACAATTGAGTCAGCTGAATCATTTGGTTCAAACAAGTATCAACTTTTATTTAAAATTAAAATTCCGATGGCTTTACCAAGTATTATGATGGGCGTTAATCAAACAATAATGATGGCATTAGCATTAGTCGTTCTTGCAACATTTATTGGTGCTGAAGGTCTAGGTGGTCAAGTATGGCAGGCTATAAGAAAATTAGATGTGGGATGGGCTATGGAAAGTGGTCTTTGTATTTTATTTATGGCAATTATGTTTGATAGATTAAGTAGTGCAATTAGTAAAGATAAAGAGACTTTACCAGATGATGTTGAAAAATTTTACTTATTACCCCAAAGTTTACAAAGATATCCTTTAGCTAATTTAATAGAATTGCCATTAAGGATAATAGTTAAGTTTACATATTTAATTTTTTCAAATGTTATAAATCTCTTGGCTAATTTTTTAGATATCTTTATTTCAATCTTCAATAAATCATATGTCGGCATAGTTAAAAATTTTATGAATCAAAGATATTTTTTATTTTCTTCATTATTAATATTCGTTTTGATTTATATATTTGACTCTTACTTTTTTGCTGTTGGAACATTTCCAGAAACTTGGACTATTAATATACAAAAACCAATTGAAGATACTGTAAAGGCTATGACTCTTGACCCAGGATTTATTTCATTTGCAAAAGGTTTGAAATACTTCATTTATTTGTATTTGCTTAAACCATTAAATATATTTCTTACGCAAATACCTTGGTGGTACACAATGATTGTATTCATAATTATAGGCTACGTAACTGTGGGTTTAAGGTTTGCAACAATTACAGCAATATTATTAGCTTTTATTGGAGCTACTGGGATGTGGATGCATTCAATGATTACATTATCCTCTGTATTAGTCTCAGTATTAATTTGTTTTGTAATAGGAGTTCCTCTTGGAGTGATAGCCTCTTATAACAAATGGTATCGAGATATTCAAAATGTTGTTTTGGATGCTATGCAAACCTTACCTTATTTCTGTTATTTAATTCCTGTTTTAATGTTTTTTGGTGGCAATATAGTATCAGCTGTCATAGCCACTGTTATTTATTCTGTACCACCAATCATAAGACTCACAGCTCTTGGTTTATCACAAGTATCGGGTGGATATTCAGAGGTTTCAAAATCTTTTGGTGGCACAGGTATTCAAACTTTAAATAAAGTTAAATTTCCATTAGCTGTTCCCAGTTTAGTGATGGGTTTTAATCAAACTGTTATAATGGCTTTTGCTATGCAAATTGTTACTCCTTTAATTGGGGGTAAAGGACTTGGACTACAAGTATTTAACGCTCTTCAAAGGTCTGATACAGGCAGAGGTTTGTCAGCTGGTTTAGCTATTGTGCTTCTTGCTATTATAATAGATAGAATTACTCATGCGTGGACTAAGAAACAAAGACAAGCACTTGGACTAGACCAGTCTTAATGAATTTCAAAAAGGATCTTCCTTTAACTAGTTCACATTGGGGAACTTATAGGGCTAAAGTAAAAGATGGTAAAGTTAAAGAATTAATAGGATGGGAAAATGATAAAGATCCTTCTCCTATAGGTCAAGGAATTGTAGATGTTCATAATCATCAAACACGAATAGACTCACCGATGATAAGAAAAAGTTGGATGGATAAAGGTCCAGGTTCAAATAATAGTTTAAGAGGAACAGATCCTTTTATATCAATTTCTTGGGACGAGGCAGAGAAAATTGTATCCAATGAATTGAATAGGGTTAAGAATGATTTTGGTAATGCATCCATATTTGGAGGATCTTATGGATGGGCTAGTGCTGGTAGATTTCATCATGCTCAAAGTCAACTCCATCGTTTTTTAAATTGTATTGGAGGTTACACAAGATCTAAATTTACATATAGTTTTGCTGCAGCAGAAGCGATGGTTCCTCACATACTGGGAAGTTATAGAGCTTTTCTTGACACATGCACCAGTTGGGAATCAATTGAGGATAATACTGAACTATTTATATGTTTTGGTGGGGTTCCCTTGAAAAATGGTCAGATAGCTCAAGGTGGAACTGGAAGCCACAAACAGAAAGAAAAGCTTATTCGTTCAGCTAATGCAGGAATAAAATTTGTTAATTTCAGTCCACTAAAAAGCGACCTATTAGATGAGGTTAATGGGGAATGGCTAGCGTTAAGACCTAATACTGACGTAGCCATCATGCTAGGTTTGGCACATACCCTTTATAAAGAGAAATTGTATGACGATAAATTTATAAAAAAGTACACGGAGGGTTTTGATACGTTTCTTCCATATCTTAAAGGCGATATTGATGGAATTGTAAAAGATGCTAATTGGGCTTCATCAATTAGTGAAATTCCATCAGAAACAATTATATTGCTGGCAAAAGAGATGTCATCAAAGCGTACTATGATCTCTGTTAGTTGGTCATTGACACGACAAGATCACGGAGAACAACCTTTTTGGGCAGCTATAATGTTAGCATCCATGGTAGGACAAATTGGTTTACCTGGAGGAGGTTTTGGATTTGGTTATAGCGCAACAAATCACATTGGAGGTCAATTTTCAATAATACCTGGAGCAGCCTTTCCACAGACTGAAAATAAAATTGACGACTTTATTCCTGTAGCAAGGATAAGTGATTTACTTTTAAATCCTGGCGGCAGTTTTGATTTTGATGGCAAAGAATATAAATATCCTGATATTAAATTAATTTATTGGGCTGGGGGTAACCCATTTCATCATCATCAAGATATAAATAGACTTCTACAAGCTTGGCAAAAACCTGAAACAATTATTTCAAACGAATGGTGTTGGAATTCATTAGCTAAATATTCTGATATTATTTTACCATGTACCACCCCACTTGAAAGACAAGATATAATGCTTACACCTCGTGATCCTTATGTTGTTTCAATGTCAAAATTAGTTGAACCTTTTGGTCTTGCAAAAAATGATTTTGATATTTTTAAAGGAATAGCAAATAAAATGGGTATTGAAAAAATATTTACAGAAGGTAGAGATGAAGAAGAATGGCAGAAATGGATTTATCAAGAAACGTCTATTAAATCAAAGTCATCAAACATAAATTTCCCAAGTTATGAAGAGTTCAGAGATATTGGTTGGTTCAAAGTGCCACCACCTCATGAAAATACATTAATGTTAAAAGATTTTAGAAAAGATCCAATTAACAATCCTTTGTCTACCCCTAGTGGAAAAATTGAAATATTTTCAAAAACAGTTGATAATTTTAATTATGATGATTGCCCTGGGCATCCTACTTGGTTAGAACCATGTGAGTGGCTAGGACTTAAAAATAAAAAATATCCTTTACACCTAATTTCTAATCAACCCAAAAATAAACTCCATAGTCAAATGGATCATGGTAGTTACAGCCAATCGTTTAAGATCAAAGATCGAGAGCCCATTGAAATGCATTCAGATGATGCTAGTAGTCGAGGAATAAAAGATGGTGATATTGTTAAACTTTTTAACGATAGAGGTGCTTGTTTAGCTGGAGTGAATATAAACAATAAAATACGCTCAGGTGTTGTCCAAATTAGTACAGGAGCTTGGTACGATCCAGATAATCCAAAACATTTAAATACTATTTGTAAACATGGCAATCCAAATGTGCTAACAAAAGACAAGGGAACATCTAAGCTGGGTCAGGGGCCTATTGCACATTCTTGTCTTATTGAAGTAGAATTAGTAAAAGATAATATCTCACCTGTGACAGCGTATGATCCCCCAACAATAATTCGAGATAATAAAAATGATTTCAATGCATCTATAGACAAATAAATGGGAAATTTACAAGAAGAAGTTGATTTAAAAAAGACTATTAAAATAAGTGCACGTAGATTTGAGGAGTCTCCATATATTGAGAGAACTCAAACTTCAAATATGGTAAGAGGTGTTTATGCAGGTCGATACTTCCCAATGCAAATTGATGAAGATCCCTCAGAAAAATATTGGTTGTTAAGACAAAAGGCACTTATTTTTGATGTACCAGAAAAACCTATCGAAATATCTGGAAAAGACTCTGTTTCTTTTTTAAATAAAGTATTAACAAGAGAAATTTCAAACACGAAAAAGGGTAGAGGCTACTACGCTCTTGCTTGTACACCACAAGGTGGAATATTCATGGACGGTGTTCTATTTAGATTTAATGAAAATAAGTTTTGGTATGTTCAAGCAGATGGTCCATTTGAAGATTGGTTGATTGCCCACAGCTCTAGTTACGACATTAAAATAAAAGATCCTAAATCTAGAGTTCTTCAAATTCAAGGTCCTGCATCAATTGATATTATGAAAGCAGCATCGAATGGCAAGATTGATGAAAAAATGCCATACTTTAGCTCTGATTTTTTTGATCTCGGTGGGCAAGAAATATATGTTTCCAGAACTGGTTTTACAAATGAACTTGGTTTTGAAATCTTTTCAGATGGTTTTGAAACTGATCATTTAGCTTTATGGGACCATCTTAGTGAATGTGGTAAACCCTTTGGTATGCAGTTTTCTGCTTCCAGAGCTATGACCATTAGGCGAATAGAAGGAGGTATTTTTGGTAATTTAACTGACATTGATACAACCACGACTCCTTTTGAGGCTGGTCTTGGGTATTTTGTAAATATGGATAAAAATTTTATTGGAAGAGATGCACTAATCAATAAAGATAAAAGAACATGTCTGTTTGGAATAACATGTAAATCAGCTATTCCATCAGCTAAAAGTAAAATTATATATAACGGAATAGATATAGGCTACATAACAGCAGGTGTTCCATCACCGACACTTCAACAGGGTATTGGCTACGTAAGATTTTACAATCCTGGTGATTGGAAAGATAAAGAAGTAGAAATATTACTGCCGGATAAATCTTCACATAAGGGAATTATTGTTGATTTACCATTTTATGATAAAGAAAAAAAAATTGTTAAAGGAATAGATAGATCAATTCCTTCCAAACCTGATAATATTTCTTTTGATGCAAAATAATTTACTTAAAGATAAAAAAATCATTATATCTGCAGGAGCTTCAGGTATAGGTCTAGCATCTGTAAAATTATTATTATCTCAAGGTGCTACAGTTTATACCTGTGATATTGATAAAAAACATATTAACAAACTAAAAAGACATTCAAAATTTAATAAAAAATTATTTATATTTGAATGTGACGCTTCTAAAGAAGTTGAAGTTAAACATTTGTTAAAACATATTTCAAATAAAACTAACAAAATAGATGGTTTGATAAATAATATAGGTATTGCTGGACCCACAGCTCCCTTAGATAAAATTAATTCTGATGATTGGGAAAAGACTTTACATATAAATGTTAATAGTCATTTTTATTTTACTAAATATGCAATACCGTTGATTAAAAAATCAAAATTTGGATCAGTAGTTAATATTTCTTCTACTGCGGGAATTGACGGCTTTCCAAATAGATCTCCGTATGCTGCTAGTAAATGGGCTTTAATAGGTATTACTAAAACTTTAGCAATGGAATTAGGAAAATTTAATATTCGAGTTAATGCTATATGCCCAGGATCTGTCAAAGGCTCTAGAATGAATAGAGTAATAAAAGCTAAAGCCAAAATTTTAAATCAATCTATTAAATCAATTGAAAAAGATTTTGTATCAATGAGTTCTTTAAAACAGTGGGTATACGAAGAGGATATTGCAAAAATGTGCTCCTTTTTAATTTCTAATGACTCACTCAGAGTTTCTGGTCAAGTGATCTCAGTTGATGGTAATACTGAGAGAATGGATTAATTTTTATTAAGTTTTAAATATTCACGAGTTTCTTTAGGGCTCATTATAGAGGAACCTAATTCATGAACTATATTAATTGCTTTTTCAACTAACTGTGGGTTAGTTGCAAGTTTTCCTTTTGATAGATATAAATTGTCTTCAAGTCCAACTCTTGGATTACCACCAAGTAAAACTGTTTGTGCAACAAATGGCATTTCATTTCTTGAAATTGCAAAACCAGACCAAATTGCATTTTTAGGCATGACATCTAACATTGCAAGCATAGCTGATGTTTTAGCTGGTGCTCCCCAAGGAATACCCAAACACATTTGATATAATGGTGGATCACTAAGAAGACCCTCTTCATAAAGTTGTGCACCAAACCACATGTTACCTAAATCAAAAGCCTCAACTTCAGGTTTAACACCAATTTCTTTTAATCGCTTAGCTGCTTTTCTTAGATCATTAGGTGTGTTAACTGCTAACACCGAGCTATCACCAAAATTTAAAGTCCCAGCATCAAGTGTGCAAATTTCTGGAAGTAACTCCTCTACGTGAGATATTCTCTCCATAATATTGGCCATATCAGTATATGGTCCAAAATCCATTGGATTATCACCTTCACCGATATCTAAATCTCCACCCATTCCAGTTGTCAGATTTATAATCACATCTGTATCGCTGGATCTAATAGTTTCAACCACCTCTTTATAAAATTCGAACTTACGGCTCGGTGTTCCATCTTCCTCTCTGACATGAATGTGAACTATAGAGGCACCAGCTTTAGCAGACTCTATTGCAGATTTGGCTATCTGTTGTGTTGTTTTAGGAAGATCTGGATGTTTTGAAGCAGTATCACCAGAACCATTTACTGCACAAGTAAGAAAGACTTTATTTTTCATGAAAATCAATACTATTACACTTAATAAGTTATTAAAAATCAATTTTTAATTAAAATTATATGTATTGATGAATAAATTGCATATGTACTTTGCCATTTTTTTGATAAAATAAAGATTAAATGGGAGGAATAATCAATGAGATTATCTAAAACAATTATTACTTTTATTCTATCCTCTATTCTTTTTACTGCAACTTTCAGTAAAGCTAATGCAGAAAAATTATTAGCTGCTATTGCTGACTGGACTGGTGGAGAGATTTCATGTCAAGTTGCTGTAAGTATACTTGAAGATGAATTGGGATACGAAATTGACAGAATAGTATTTGCTTCAGGAACAGGCCTCTGGGAGGCTATTGCTGCAGGAGATATTGATTTTGCATGTGAGTCTTGGCCTAGTTATGCAGAAGCAGATGAGGTTATGTTAAATGGCGATTTAATTCATGGTGGAGAAGTTAAAATGACTTACGCTGGTGATGGAAGTGTCAAACTCTTAGGAACAGTTGGTATTACTGGTTTGTCAGATTACTATGTTCCAAAATTTTGGGCTGACGCTAACCCAGACTTTTCTGGTTTTGCTGATTTAAATAATTATAAATCTGATTTTGCTACTATGGAAAGTGGAGACAAAGGAAGACTAATTGGTTGTCCAGTTGCTGGTTGGAACTGTCACGATCAAAAGAGATTAGACTTACTTGGTTTAGACTTTGTTGCTGATGAATTAGGCACAGAAACAGCAATGCTTGCCGAAGCTCAAGGTATGTATGACAGAGGAGAGCCTTTTTTAATGTATCTTTGGGAGCCACATTGGTTTTTTGGTGTTAATGAATTAGTTGGTGTAAAGTTAGCTCCAAATCAAGCTTGTGATTCATTTACAGAGGCTAATAACTGGGAAACTTGTGGTGCTGACTATTGGCCAGCTACAGGTTGGGCTGTTGACTATCCAATGAACTACGGTAATCCTGAAACATTTGCAAAACCCGAAAACCAGAAGGCACTTGAGTTTTTTGGTAAAATGGCATTATCCAATGCAGATCAAGCTGCAATGTTAGTTCAGGTTCGTGAAGGTGCAGAACTTAATGATGTTGTCGCTGAGTGGAAAGCAAATAATAAATCTACTTGGGAGAAATGGTTACCATAATTTTTGGCTAACTAACAATTCCAATATTTATTTTAAGGTCCTGCTTAATGCAGGACCTACTATTTACTCTCTTTAAAAAACTTTATTTACTTTGACCAATTCACTTTATTTAAATCTAATTGAACCGAATTTAAACAATAATAATACTTTTTTAATATTAGACGATAGAAATGAGATTTCTTATAAAGATTTTATTTCACTATCATCAAAAATATCTCATAAATTAACTAATCTAGGTCTAAAAAGTGGTGATCATATACTTGTTAAATCACCTAAATGCAAAGAGACGTTATCTCTTTATTTATCATCAATTCTGACTGGATCAGTTTTTTTTCCCCTTAATTCAAATTACACTTTAAACGAAACTATTTATTTTATTGAAGACTCAAAACCATCTTTCTTAATTTGTGAAAGTTCAGAGGTTGAGAGTATTAAACCAATTTGTGATAATATTGGGTGTAAAATTTTATCATTAAATGCAAATGGAGAAGGGGAAGTTACCAATAATTTAGATAGTTTAGATAGTTTTTTTGAACCAAATACTAGACTAAATGACGATTTAGCTGCACTTCTGTATACATCAGGAACTACTGGTAAGCCAAAAGGTGCCATGCTAACTCATCAAAATTTAGTATCAAATGCTCATCAGCTAATAAATTTGTGGAATATTAATACGAGTGACACTCTTATCCATTCTCTTCCCATCTATCACACTCATGGATTATTTGTTGCTATAAACACTTCTATGATGAGTGGAGCTACCATCAGATTTATTAAAAATTTTAATATAGATTTAGTAATTGAGGCGTTTAAGTATTCCACTCTTATGATGGGAGTACCTACTTTTTATACAAGATTGATCAAAGATAAAAGGCTAGATAAATCACTAACAAAAAATATGAAATTATTTATTTCAGGTAGCGCTCCTCTATTAACTGAAACTCATCAAGATTTTTATAATATTACTGGTCATCAAATATTAGAACGTTACGGTATGACTGAAACAAATATGAATACTTCTAATCCTTTTGATGGAAATAGAAAAGCTGGGTCAGTAGGTAAGCCTTTAAAAGATATAAGTATAAGAATTAATAAAACTAAAGGCGACAGAGATACAGTGCTTAATAAAATAGGTATGATTGAAATTAAAGGTTCTAATGTTTTCAAAGGCTATTTAAATAATCCTAAAAAAACTCAAGAGGCCTTTACTGAAGACGGATATTTTATTACAGGTGATATTGGTTACTTTGATAAAGACGGATACTTATTTATATCAGGTAGAAATAAAGATCTAATTATAAGTGGTGGTTTTAATGTATACCCTAAAGAAATAGAAGATGTAATCAATCAACATAAATCTGTAATAGAGTCTGCTGTATTTGGTATAAAAGATAATGATTTAGGCGAAGTTCCTATAGCAGCAGTAGTTATGATTAATAATAATACGGAAATAAAAGATCTTTCTATGTTTGTAGAAAATAATCTAGTTAAATATAAAACTCCAAAGAAGTATATAGTATTAAATGAACTCCCAAAAAACGTAATGGGAAAAGTGCAAAAAAATATCTTAAAAGATAAATATTCTTAAACTTTAAATTATAATATATAAAATTAATATGTCTTCTGCTGTAATTTTTGGTGGCACTGGTCTTGTTGGAAGTTATTTAATTAAAACCTTAATTAACGATCAATATTATACTAAAGTTAAAGTATTCACTCGGTCAGAAATCGATATTACAAATTCAAAGTTAGAAATTATTAATACAAATTTTGATAACCTTGAAGAGGTTAAAGATTTAATACTAGCTGATAGTTGCTTTTTTTGTATTGGTACAACAAAAAAAAATTCTCCTAATAAAGATGACTATCAGAAAGTTGAACTCGAATTACCTAAAAAAATTGCTCAAATTTGTAAAAAAAACTCAATAAAATCATACGTTTTCGTCTCATCTGGTTTTGCAAACTCTAAAAATAAAGGAGAATATTTAAGATTTAAGGGTTTAGTTGAGGAAGAATTAAAACGATTAGATTTTGATAATCTTGGTATCTTGAGGCCATCTTTTTTATTAGGAGAAAGAAAACAGTTTAGAATTGCAGAGAAAATAGGAATACCTATTTTTAAATTATTAACACCATTATTTATCGGACCACTTAAAAAAATGAGACCAATTCACGCTAATACTGTAGCTAAAGCAATGTCCAATATTGTAAAGAAAAATTTAGATCAAGTAACATATGAGTCTGATGAAATAGTAAAAATCAGTTAATACAATATTAATTAAACTTATGATAAATGAATAAACTTAATGTTGTTTATAATCAAAACTATGATATTCCCCTGCCAAGCGGTCACAGGTTTGTGGGTACAAAATTTTCTGACCTATATAATTTTGTTAAAGACTCTAATCTATTTAAAGATTTAATTATTCATCAAAGTGTATCTGCGTCTATAAAAGATGTTCATAATGTTCATGATAGTGAATATGTAATGAATGTTAAAAATGGTAGTCTATTGAGAAGTCAAGAGAGAAGAATAAATCTACCTTGGAGTGAGAGATTAGCTATGAGATCTTTTTTAGCAATACAAGGAACACTTCAAACATCTTATTTAGCTTTAGAGAATGGTGTAGCATGTCATTTGGCAGGAGGGACACATCATGCTTTTAAAGATTGTGGATCTGGTTTTTGTGTATTTAACGATTTAGCCTTTGCTTCAATAAATTTACTTAATCAAAAAAAAGTTAATAAAATTTTAATCTTAGATTTAGATGTCCATCAAGGTGATGGTACAGCTTCAATTTGTCAAAATATTGACGATATTTTTACATGTTCTATACATTGTAAAAATAATTTTCCTTTTGATAAAAAAACAAGTGATTTAGATATACCAATCGATGACGGTATAATAGATTATGAATATTTAAATATCCTTAAAAACACCCTTGATCTAGTGGATGCAAAGTTTGAACCTGATATTGTATTTTATGATGCTGGAGTTGATGTTCATTATAATGACGATCTTGGAAACTTAAACCTTACTGATGAGGGAATAAAAAAAAGAGATAATATTGTATGCAATTATTTTAAGGACAAAAAAATACCCCTTTGTACAGTTATTGGTGGCGGTTACAGTAAAAGCAGAAAAGAATTAGCCTCAAGGCACTTCTCAATATTTAATACTGTATCTGAAGTTTATTTATGATTTTTTGAATTAACTCTTTGAATCAAGCCATAAATTATTGCTATAGCTAATATAATCTTTAGAAACTCACTATATAAAAAGGGCATTAAACCAAGAGTAAGCGCTTGTTCAAAACCTACAAAGAACGATAGGTGACTTACACCACATAAAAATATTATAAGAGCACCAATAAAAATTGTCAGAGATAATTTAATTAATTTAGTGCTAACTTCCTTATTGAAAATGAAAGATATGAAGAAGGCAGCAACTACCATACCGTATAAAAACCCGAAAGTAGGAGAGAATATATAACCAATTCCTCCACCATTGGCAAAAATAGGTAAACCAAGTGTACCTAAAACTACATAAATAAAAGTTGAGTAAAATCCAACCATTCCCATTGAAGCTGCAATGAAATAAACCACGAGTGTTTGTAATGTCATTGGTACAGGGTAAAAAGGAATTGAAATTTTTGATGATACGGTAAGTAAAATCACTCCTAATATGGTTAAATAGTATTTGGAGAAGAAATGGGTACCAAAAATATTTTCTGAAATTGTTCTACTCATTTAATTTTATCTTACTTTATCTTCGTCCTTATAAAATCTTGGATCAAATTCATCTAATTTGATACCTCTAAATGTCTTGTAAAATGAACCAAATTTATAACTACCAAGCTGTTCTAATGGTGTGCTTGTAAATTTAGCTTTGGCTTCTTCTTCTGATTCAGCCTCAATAGTGACTTGAAAGTCGTATGACATGGTCATATCGATAACAAATTTTCTCATAAGTAACCTCCTAGTTTTTAAATACCTTAAATATCATTAAAAAAGCTCATTTGAACTAAAAAAATATAAAAATATTGATAAATTATAGGTATTGGGATTGTTAAAATCTTTGATATAAAATTGATAATTATGAATAAAAAAATTGCAATAATAAATGGACCAAATCTTGAAATGTTAGGTAAGCGCAAAGAGAGTGTTTATGGAAATTTCACCTTAAAAGACTTAGAAAATGAGTTACTTAAAGAGTCAGAGTCACTTGGCTGTAGTCTTGATTTCTACCAAAGCAATATTGAAGGTGAAATCATAAATAAAATAAACGGTCTTGATGAGTCATATGTTGGAATTATCATAAATCCAGGCGGTCTTACTCATACCTCAGTTTCATTGCACGACTCATTAGAAATTAAATCAATTTTGAAAATTGAAGTTCATTTATCTAATATTTACTCAAGGGAGGAATTTAGAAGAAAGTCTCTAATATCTCCAGCGTGTGATTGTTCAATTATTGGAATGGGTAAAGACGGATTTATTTATGCGTTAAGATATTTGTCAAAAAAGCTATAATCTAAAAGCTTTTTACATAAATTTTCTTTTTTTTAAATTTTTTTCATAATTCTTTAATATTTTTTCCTTAAGTTATACACAAGCAATCTGTTCGTGAGTTAAAATATTATAATATAATAACAACTTAGAACGTTCCTATAGGAGGATATAATGAAAAAACTAATTAGTATTTTTGTACTTTTAGTTTCTTTTGCATTCACATCAAACAGTTACAGTAAAACCGAAATTCATTGGTGGTATGGTAATAGTGGTTTTTTAGGTGATGTAATCATAGAAATAGCTAATCGATTCAATGACTCACAAGATGAATATATGGTTATTCCTACTGGTAAAGGAAGCTATGAGGACAACATGGCAGCTACAATTGCTGCTTTTAGAGCAGGTGACCAACCTCACTACTCACAAGTCTATGACGCAGGTGCAGCTATCATGGTAGCACAAGTTAAAAATGGAGTTGTAATCGGCTTTGAAGAGATGGCTGAGAAATATGGTATTAGCGTTGATGCTGATAATTACATCCCAGGTATAAAAAACTTTTATGCAGACGGTGATGGAAAAATGATCGGTGTACCTTTTAACAGCTCTACTTGTTTAATGTATGCAAATATGGATATTTTAAATGAAGTTGGTATTGAAGAAGTTCCAAAGACATATGAAGAGTTTGAAGGCATGGCACAAAAGATACTTGATGCCGGTTATATACCACTTCTTCAAAGTCACAGCCCTTGGATCTGGACCGAAAACTTTTTTTCAAGACATAACTTACTAATGACTGATGGAAATAATGGTTACGACGATGTACCTACAACAACTCTTTTTGCTGATACAGAAGCGTTTGTTTACCATTGG
>CABXST010000010.1 GCA_902514885.1 uncultured Alphaproteobacteria bacterium
AAAAAAGATGGATTGGAGTGAAAAATAGAGGAGCTTACTTAAACGATAAACTTATTAAGAAGAATATTTCTAATAATAGTTTAAAAAATTCAATCATTAGCACATCTGCATTCACTGCATTTAGAAGGAATATTAATGAAAATAGATTATTTTATAAATTATCGGAAAAGATTAAGTACTATATTTTTGGTGGCGATTGTGTTCAGTATGGCTTACTAGCCTCTGGTCGCATATCAATGGTTGTGGAAAATAATTTAAAACCATGGGATTACATGGCTTTAATTAATATTATTGAAGAGTCAGGTGGGATTATTACTGATTGGAAAGGCAAAGAATTAGATATTTTTTCAAACGGTAATGTCGTTGCATCAATTTCAAAAAAAAGTCATAAAGAATTTCTTGATTTAAAAATCTAACAAAGCTCATTAATTAAATGTTCATATATTTTTTTTGACTTAATAATCTCACTTTTTTTTACGAATTCATTTGTTTGATGAGCCATGCTAATTGTTCCAGGACCCACAATTATATTAAATAGATTTCTATGGTTTTGTTTTAAAATTTTATCTGATTTATTCAAGAATTTTTTTGAAAAATTTATATATAAGTCTAGATTTTTTTTCATCAATTTATTCTAACCCTTAATTTTTCAAATATTAACTCGAAATTTTTTGAAGTTTGAGCCCCATTAACTACTATTTGTTTATTTATAATAAATGTAGGAATACTACTTATCCCCATTTTTTTTGCTTGTATTTCCTCATTAGCTAGTGGTTCAATATTTTCTTGATCTGATAAATAAGTTTTAAAATCCTCAGCATCAATTTGATGTTTAATCGCAATATCTAATAATATGTTAGGGTCACCTATATCTTCACCATTTAGAAAATAAGACTCATATAAACTATCTAAGACATTTCCTTGAATACCTTGTTTATATGCTAAAGCTAATAGTCTATGGGAATTAAATGAATTTGGAGTTGTTTGAATAGAATCAAAGTTAAAATTAATTCCCTCCACGAGTCCTTCATCATAGATATTGTCATAGATAGTTTTTGCTGCATCGGCACTACCAAATTTAGAAATTAAATACTCCTGTCTATCCATACCATCAGGTGGCATCCCAGGATTCAACTGAAAAGGTCTCCATGTTTGTTTGAATTCTAAATTTTTATGATTATTGATTGCTTTCTCTAATCGTTTCTTACCAATGTAACACCAAGGACAAACTGTGTCTGAAAATATATCAAGTTCGATCATAGAATTATTTAAATATTCATGTCATAAAAAATTAAAAAATAATAGCAATTAAATTTCATTTTGATTATGAAAACAAAGTAACAATGAAATTAAAAATCTGTTAAAATTAAATATAGGAGATTCATATGTTAGAAAATTTTAATGGTATATTTTACTTAGTAATATTTTTAATAATTTTGGCCATGAACGCTTTTTATGCATACAATTGTTTGTTTAACACAAAAAACTTTATAAGCAAATATGGTGTTGATGTGACAGCTGCCTTTTTTGCAAGATTTGCTGGTGCAGTAATTTTAGGAGCTGTGCTAATGCAATTATATATTTTATTCAGAGGAACAGCTGCAACATGGGCATTTTTTAATTTCATGTTTATTATCATGACCATAATAGCTATAGCAGCTTATTATACAGGTGAAGTTGATAAATTAGGCAGAACAGATCAATATTCAAGAGAGGGATATCTATCTACTGGTGGACTTGCAATTGGATGGGCTATTCTTTGCTTTGGACTAGCAGATAAAATTTATATTTAGCGATTTCTGATAAAGTTAATAAATATTAAAGACGTTAAATACATAATAACGCTATAAGTAGCCGCTGGAATAATGTAGAGACCACCTCCAAAGACACTTGTGCCAACAAAAATAGCTAGAGTTCCATTTTGAAGACCGCACTCTAGAGAAATAGCTTTTTGTTGCGCGGAGCCAGTGCCAAACATCTTTGCCCAATAAAAAGCAATGATCATCATTATTAAATTTAGAATAAGAACTACCAGTCCAGTTTGAGCAAAATACTCTACTAAATTTTCTCTTTCAGCCAAAATAGCACCAATTAAAACTAAAACAAACAAAGCCGTTGAGAGAATTTTGGCAAATTTTTCTATTCTTTTTGTTAAATAGGATAAGCTAGCTCGAAAAGTCATTCCAATTAAAACAGGCAATGTCACTATCAAAAACATACTGATAGCAATTCCAGTTAAGGAGACTGAACCTAAAGAATTATCGGATATTAATCCCATTGAAACACCCAAAACTAAAGGAACAGATATAACACTTAAAAGACTCATAACTGCAGTCAAAGATATAGACAACGCAACATCACCTTTTGCAAAAGATGTAAGAATATTTGAAGTCACACCTCCTGGTGCTGCAGCAATTAATATTAAACCTATAGCTAATTCAGGTTGAAGTGGCCAAACAAAAACAATTATTAAAGCGACTATTGGGAGAAAAATTAATTGGCTAATTAGTCCTATAATAAAATTCCTAGGCGTCTTCGCCACTCTTACAAAATCAGAAAAGGTTAAACCTAAGCCTAAAGTGAACATTATAAAAGCTAAGGCTAAGGGAAGAATTACATCAGTTATGAAATTCATGAATAAATAATATCAAATACCTCAAATTATCATATCTCATAACCAAGGCTTTTTTCCTCATAATCCACAAGCTCTTCTGGATATCCCTCAGCTCTAAATTTAATATTGTGTTTATTTTCAAGCCTTTTAACTACCATAGACGACCAAGCACGATCACCAAAAGTTTTTCTTGCATCTTTGATAATGTCTAAAACGATAGGAGAAATTTCTAATTCAACTCCAAGTTTAGTTGCAAGGCTTTGAAATAGTCCCACATCTTTTTCTACTAAGTCCATAGTAAAATTTATATTATAAGATCCGCTTAATATAACTTGACTCTCAGTTTCATGGACAAATGAATTACCTGATGAAGCGGCAATACCTTTAAATGTTTTAGCTAAATCTAAATTTGATTTACTGGCTATAGTCCAAGCCTCTCCTAATGCTACCAAGTGAACTGTAGCCAAATAATTAGTAATAACCTTCAATACAGAAGCACTTCCAAAATCACCTGTATATAAAATTTTTCTTCCTAGACATCTTAAAACGGGCATAGCTTTATCAAATCCTTCTCTACTTCCTCCAACGAAAATAGAAATATTTCCTGTTGCAGCTCTATGACAACCCCCACTTACAGGTGCCTCTAAGGCTATTGCATTTTTTTGTTGAATTAATGAAGCATGTCTTTTTAATTGGCAATCTTCAGTTGTGCTCATTTCAATCCAAATTTGATCTTTTTGTATTGTGTCTATAATACCCCCTTTAGACTCTAAAACTTTTGCACATATTTTAGGGGAGGGAAGGCAAGTTATCAAAATATCAGCGCTGATTACTAGATCTTGTATTGATTTAGCTGTGTCAGCACCTTTTAATTTAAACTTATCCATTAATTTATTATCTTTATCTAAAACTGTAATTTGAAAATTATTTTCAAGAAGGTTATTAGCAAGTTTTCCTCCTACATTGCCCAATCCAATAAAACCTATTCTCATTCTTACCCCCTTTAATATTATAAAAAGTATTATTACTTTATTTTTCAATGTTAATATTTAATAATTTTTATAATATCAACTAATGTCAATATATCTTAGAACAGAAAAAATTATCCCAGATTGGACAGATTATAACGGTCACATGAATCTAGCCTTTTATATTCATTTATTTGATCAAGGGTGGGATGTACTACTGGATAAATTTCAAATGGGAGGAGAGTCGGCAAAAACTGAACAAAAATCAACATTTGCTGTAGAGACTCATACTAAATATATCCAAGAAGTTAAAGAGGGCGATGAGGTTGATATAAATTTATTATTTTTAGATCGAGACAAGAAAAGATTTGTTTATCAACTGGAAATTGTTAGTAAAAGCGGAAATTTCAGAGCTGCAACTTCAGAAGTATGCTCTCTTTACGTTGATTTAAGTATCCGCAAAGTTATTGAAATTGAAGATCACAAATTAAAGATAGTTGATGACTTTATATCAAATAACAAAAATCAATTTTCACCTATAGAATTTTACCTTTTAGATAAATTAAAAAAATAGTGAAAGCACCTAATTTTAAATTACCTAGTTCTTCAGGAACATTTCACCTACGCGATCACCTCGGGAAAAATATAATTTTATATTTTTACCCTAGGGATAATACATCTGGATGTTCCCTAGAAGCCAATGATTTCAATAATTCTCTCAAAATTATAAATAAGCTTAACGCAATAGTAGTGGGTGTTTCTAAAGATTCAATTGAAAGTCATCAAAAATTTATTGAAAAAAATAATTTAAAATTTGATTTATTATCTGATGAAAAAACAACAGTTCTAAAAAAATACAAAGCTTGGGGGCTAAAAAAATTTTTGGGTAAGGAATATTATGGAATAATCAGATCAACAGTATTAATAGATAAAAAAGGCAATATTATTAAGACCTGGAGTAATGTTAGGGTAAAAGATCACGTTAAAAATGTAATTGAAGAGTTATCTCGTATTTAATGCCAAATAAAACTTATTCACAAATTATAAACAGAAAAATGTAAATAATTAATTTTTATAATTGTTAAAAAAAATTAATTAATTTAATATAAAAAATGTAGAGGGTAGGAAACTTCCCAAAACTAGGAAAAGGACCAAAGAAGTAGAGGCCGCGAAGAGGGAAACCAAAGCGAGGTCGAGACATCGGAGGTCCTTTTCTGTTTTACACTTAAAATAATTACCTCATTACAAAAGGATTAGTCATTGGATCATCAGATATGTTAATCCACGTTGTCTTTGTTCTTGTGTAATCTAAAATGGATTGCTTTCCAGCCTCCCTTGCATAGCCAGATTGATTAAAACCTCCAAAAGGAGCAATAGGTGAAATTGCTCGATATGTATTTATCCAACAAATTCCTGCTCGAATTTGTCTTGATACTCGATGTGCTCTAGCTAAATTTCTTGTAAAAATTCCTGACCCAAGTCCGTATTTTGAGCTATTTGCAATATTGACTGCTTCTTCCTCATTCTCAAACTCTATTATTGAGACCACTGGCCCAAACATTTCAACTTTAAGTGTTTCGATTTCACTATTTGGACAATGTATTAAAGTTGGCTCAAAGTAATTACCTTCCCCGCTAATTTTATTTCCACCAATGATAATTTTTCCTCCTTGTTGAATTGATTTTTTTAATGTTTGTTCAATTTTTTGAATTTGATTTTTTGTGCAAAGTGGACCTAGATTAGTTTTTGAATTTTCAGGATCTCCTACTATAATTGACTTCGATTTTTGTAGAATTAAATCAACTATTTTTTTTGATATTTTTTTATTTACTATTACTCTACTGCCAGCTACACAAGACTGTCCAGAGGCACCAAAGTTTCCTGCAATTATTCCATTTGCTGCACTCTCGAGGTCAGCATCATCAAAAATAATCATGGGAGACTTTCCACCGAGCTCTAGATTAGTTGCAGCAAAATTATTTGAAGAGTTTTGTATAATTTTTTTAGCTGTATTAGTACCTCCAGTAAAAGCTATTCTATCAATATCAGGGTGTGAGGTTAAAGGAGCTGAACAATTTTCTGCATCACCAGTTACTATCGAGACTACTCCTTTTGGGAAGCCAGCTTCATGGATTAATTTTGATAATTCAAACATCGCACATGGGGCAATTTCTGATGCTTTTATTATAACACTGCATCCTGCAGCTAGCGCAGGTGCTAATTTCGTAGCAGTTAGAAACATTTGAGCGTTCCAAGGAACAATGGCAGCCACTACACCAATTGGATGGTGTGTTGTATAAACATGCATATCTTTCTTATCAATAGGCAGAGTAGAGCCCTCAATTTTATCGGCTAATCCTGCAAAATATCTATAATATTCAGATACGTATTTTGTTTGTGTAACTGTTTCAGCTAATAATTTTCCACTATCCTTTGTTTCTATCTCTCCAATTTTATCTGCATTTTTTTCAATTAAATCTGCAAGTTTAAATAATAATTTTCCTCTTTCAGTGGCATTTAACGAACTCCAAGCTTCAGAAGCTAGAGCGTTTCTTGCATAACCTACTGCATCATCTATATCTTCTTTGCTAGCACAATCAAAACTAGCCCACGGTGTATTATTGTGGGGATTTTCAGATTGCATTATTTGCCCTTTGGATCCGGATTGCCATTTCCCATTAATATAAAGCTGATAGTGATTAGTTAATTTTTCCATTATTGAAAACGAGGCATAACATCAGATATAAATCTATCTAAAAAAACTTTCTTATCTTCTATACTTAAGTGAGAGTCAATCCAAATAGAGTATTCATCAAAGCCTAAATCTTCATATCGTTTAATATTATCAATAACTTCGTTTAAGGTTCCAATATTTTGATTTTTTTTCATCTCATTTGGAGAACACATTTCATTATTATCTAATTCCTCTTGAGTAAGAGGATCCATTGTTCCTTGGATAACTGATCGATTGTTTTTAAACCAAGCGCCAAAGTTATTATAAAATTTTGATACAGCGACAGCACCTTTATGTATGTCATCATCATTACTACCTATATAACAGTGATTGAGAATCATTGATAAGGGTTTAGGCTTATCGGAATATTTGGCGCATATATCATCAAATATATTTTTTAATCTTTCAATTTCATCAAAGCCTTTCCATAGTGGTGTTACTTGAACATCCCAATCATTAGCTATAGCAAATTCATGGCTATTAGGGTCTCTGGCTGCTATCCATATTGGGGGTCCATTGTCTTGTAAAGGTTTGGGAATAGAAGTTGTGCTTGGAAATTGAAAATATTTTCCATTATGAGTATAGTCACCCTTCCACAACTTTTGAAGAGTTGGAACTATTTCTCTCATGCGTAAACCAGCTTCCATGGCGTCCATTCCAGGTACAATTCTATCGTATTCGTACAAGTAAGCCCCTCTGGCAAGGCCTAATTCTAATCTACCGTTAGATAAGACATCAGTCATGGCCGCTTCGCCAGCTAATTTGATTGGATGCCAAAAAGGAACTATTAGTGTTCCTGTTCCCAATTGTATCTTTTTTGTATATCGGCAAAGATCAGCAATAGTAATAAAAGGATTTGGAGCAATCGCATAGTTCATTGCATGATGCTCACCAGTCCAAATTGCTCTCATGTCACTTTGATCCGCCATTTGACATAGACAAATGAAATCCTCATATAATTGAGTGTATGACTGATCAGAATTATCTCTGATCATATGAACGAATAAGGAAAATTTCATAATTTGATTTACCTGTTAATACTCTAACCCCTTAATAAATTGATTTAAATGAAAATTAAATTGATTGAAATGAGTTAAAAATAAAGCATGTTTTGCATTTTTTATGATTATTATTTTACTATTATGAAATTTAGCTAATTTTTTTGACATCAAAGGTGAGGAATTTTGATCTTTTTCACCTGTAATGAACATCATTGGACATTTTATTTTCTTAATTACCTCATTGGTGTTTCCTTTAATTTCTGAAAAAGTTTTATAACCAAGCGAGTACCCTTTATAATTAAATGAACTTTTATTATTTTTTATTAATCGTTCAACAAATTTATAATTATCAATTGCAATTTTAGTTTTAGATGAACCAAACCATCTTTTAAGAGGCTCCTTGGCAATATTTTTTTTATCAGTATTCAATTCTAATTCTTTAGCTCTTACTTGAACTTTTTTTAATGCTAATTTTGATCTATTATAAATTGGTGATACTGCAATACCAGATTTTATCAATTTCGTATTTTGACCTGCTATTTGTATAGTTATTAAGGCTCCCAAAGAGTGTCCAATTAGAATTGGCTTAATAATCTTTTTATCTTTAATAAATTTTACAATTGTATTGCTGTAGTTTTTTAGTTGAGGTTTTGCTTGTGATAAAAGATCACTTTTACCATGTCCGGGTAAGTCTAAGGCATAAACAGTATAATTTTTCTTTAAAAAAGAAATTTGCCTATACCAACTTTCTGAACTTAGCCCAAGACCATGAATTAAAATAATAGGAACTCCTTTACCTGATTTATGAAATGCAATACCGTTTTGAGATTTATTTTTTTGCAGGATCATCGATATCATTACCAAGTTCTTTTAAATCTTGATATCGATCTCCAATTCTATGATGGGGTCTTCCACCGTCAGCTCCACCCAGAGCAATAACAATTTCGTTCGCAGCTGGGCTATCTGAAATTGCAAATTGAATTGTGTGATAATGAGATCTTTTTCCAGGATCGTGTTTGTCCATTAAGGGTATCATTATAGGGGCATTAGCTGGACCTCTGGTATTTGTAAAAATTAGATAAGTTTTTGCATCAACTGCATTTCGAAAAAAATTTCCAAATCTAAGTGTGTGAGTAAATGCAGAACCATGTTCAATTTCTCCCTCAGTTCCCACTACTGCAGCTTTGCCGTACGCTTCAATGTGATCAGGTCCTCCAGCAATCTTGAGTATTCTCTCAGATAATTCTTGACCAAGAATGGGTGCAAATGTTTGTATTTCTTGTTTTAAATCATCAATATATTTACCAGACCAAGGATTTGTTATGACTGCAGCAACAGCAAATATACGCAGTGGTTTATCGGCTTTCTTAAAACCCTCTATATGTACTTCTTCAGAGTAGTTTACGAATTTTCTAATTTCCAAAGACACAGTCATATTTAATACTAATTTGTATGCAATTATAGCAATTTATTTAATTTCCTTGAAAATATTATTTTTAGATATAATTTTAATTTATGAAAAATACTTTCCTATTAATAGTGACAATATTTTTCATACAATCTTGTGCAACTATAGTAAATGACCCTACTGTCCCGGTTGCTTTATCATTTAGTGACGGAAGCAATGGATCATGTAACTTATCTAATAAAAGAATAGCTCTTAGTGTAAATATCCCAGGCACACACAATATAAGAAGATCTGATGATGATCTTAGATATGATTGTGAAACAGAAGATGGAAAAAAAGCAGTTGGCACTATTAAAAGTTCCATAGAGAGTGAAAAACTAGGTGCGAGTATAGTATTTATTGATTTAGGTATAACAGATGCAATCACTGATAAGCATAGAACTTATCCGTCTAGTTTTGTAATTCCTGTAAAATAAAAATAATTTTTTTTTAAACTTTATTTGAAGTTAAGACCTTTTTTAGATCGTTATTATAATCTTTGAATTGTTTTAATCTTTCAACTAACTCTCTCCAAAAAAGTTTTTCATTTTGAAGCTGTATATTTAACTTTGTTTTACAAAAAAGATGAGTATTCATCAATCTTTTTGATCCAGAGCTGATATAATCACCTCCATTAAAACATCCATCAATTAAAAATATTAGCCCAGTTAAAAGTTCAGGATACTTCGAAAGAAAGGATGATGTAAATGGCCATAACCTAAGTTTTAATTTTTCATAACCTAATTCATGCTCATTGGCGTAATAACTAAATAACAATATTCTCTCTAAATTTCCAATCTCTTTTCCAAATTTAGACATTTCAATACTTTTTGTAGCGAAAGCATGTTTGTCATGCCTCATAATTAAATCTTTTCCATGACAGTGACTTAAGCATTCATTTTCTTGAATTGTGGAAATACCAAAAGCTTGGTCTTCTGCCCTATTTATAAAACTAGGAGTAAAGGGTGCCCATTTTTTTAAACTATCTAAAGTTATCCCAGTAGTACCACCAGTTACATGTATTCTTTGAATATCATCTAACTTATACATTAACTCTGTTTCAGTCGAAACTGATTGAGGCCACTCCGGGCAAAAAATTTTCTTTGAAGAAAGCTTTGAAAATAAATCGTTATTTAAAGGTCTTTTAACATCCGGTGTAAACAAACCTTGTGAGATATCTTTTTTGTTTACCAAAGCACCTGCTAATAATCCAAGATCAACATTGTTTCCTTCTTGATCAGTAGCTGTACCACCCCAATATTTTTGATTTTTAAAAATCTCAAAAATTGAAAATCCTGTTGTTTTTAAAAGAACCTCTTGATCAAAAATTTGGTCTAGATCTATTTTAAAGCTATACCTCACCTTTGAGTCCACAAATTTATTCCAAAGCAGTAGTATGTATTTTAAAAAAGTAAAATGTCGCCCATAATTTCCATTTACGCCCATAATGTTATTAGTTTGATGTTTATAAGGGAATACTGATGAGGTAATTTTATTACAAGTATCTTCATCATATAAAAAGAGGTCGATATGTTTTAATTTTAAATGTTTTTTGATTATGGATTTTATGTATTTAAGTGCAATTTTCTCTAAACCTTGATGAGTGACAGAGACTGATAAAACAAGAGTAATTTTATCTAATTTATTAATATTATTTCGTTGAACCTCAAAAGCTAATGTATCATCAAGATTTTCCAATCCATATATAATTTCATTTTCATCTTTTGATGCATCTAATGGGATAGGGTGATCATACCAAAAACTTTGAATAAGATTTTCATATTCGCGAACTTCATCTTTGATTTCTTCAGGAATATTTGGGGAAGAAAAATCTGATGGAGTGGTTATTAGAACATTACTTGAAAATAAAATTTCTTTTGATGGATTTGTTAATAGATTTTTACTCTCTTTGATATTTTTTAATTTTCTTTTTTCTAATAACTTCTCTGATAATACATTTGGATCCTCAGATGCCTCAATTGCCTCTGGACAAAATAAATCCCACATATGACTACTTGATTGAGATTTGATTTTGCTTTTAATGACTTCCTCATCTATTTTAAAAAATGTCTCTAATACATTCAAAGTTGAACTATTGCTTTCAGACTCTAAAATTGATTTTGATTTTTGGTTATCTGGATGATCACTATAAAATTGCATTATAAAGGCTCTGAAAAGTCTTGATAAATTATCATTTGATTTTTCTAGTGATAAATCAGATAAATCATTTTTCGAAATAAGATTATTAAGTATTTTTTTTAAAAAATTATATTTATGCATGTAAAAGTTTATTTTTGGTGCCGCCGAGAAGAATTGAACTTCCGACCCCACCCTTACCAAGGGTGTGCTCTACCACTGAGCTACGGCGGCATAGTTAAAAAACAATATATTTATATAGCTTTTTAACAACTTACAATTTTTTTAAAAAAAATTATCCACTTTTTAGAACTCACAATTTTTTCAATTTTTTTATATTAAATCCTATTTCTGAGAGAGTTTTTAATTCTGTATTATTAAACCTTAATAATCTTAAGTTGTTTGCCCAATTTACTAGCTTTTTACTAAATGCATTATGCTCATCAGTTCCCCTAATTTGAAAATTTCCATACTTCTTTTTGAATTTAACTAAGAGATTTAATATTTCGTTGAATTTTTCCTCTCTAGGATTCCAAATAAAATTAATATCATCTAGTAATTTTACTTTTTTTTCAGTTAGAAATTTAGGATATTTTTTTATTGTTAACCTTACTCTTGTGCACCAGGCTTGGACAGGGTGCTGTTTACCACGTCTAGAAGTCTCAGGAAAAATCCATTTCTTATTGTTTTTTAACCAATATTTTTTTGCAATTTCATAATTATTCATCCATTCATCTTCCTTTGGGTCCCATGAGAAATTATTTATATTTTCAACTAAAAAAATAATTTTTTCATCTATATCATTATTTATTTTCCTCTTTCTTTGCCTTAATGATGTTAACCAACCCTCTAGTTTGCCCTCACTAGATATCCTCTTTCCACCAGTGTCACGAGAGGGATATCTTTTATTTTTTTTTAAAAAATCAATTAATTTTTTAGCAAAATACATGTCATTTTCAAATATTGGATCCCATATAAAATTTATTGAATTTAACATTTTAATTTTTTGCTTACTTAGTATGCTTTTTTTATATAAACGTCTTTGTGATTTTGTCCATGATGATAGACCCTCAAATGAATCTTTATATGAGGGTGAAAGATTTCTAGGAATATAAGTAATACCTTTAGAATAAAAATTTTTAACTCTTTCAAATTGCTCATCCCAGGTATATTTATTTTTAACTTTTCTTGTTTCAAATCGAAAATTAACTTTGTCTAATAATTCTTTTTGATTTTTTGTATGTTTAGTATCTTTAACTCTTTGAGTACCACACCAAGCCGCAAGTTTTTTATCATTTTTCCACCTTGCTGGGACTTCTGAGTCACCATATTCATTAAAATAATCTACTAATTTCCCGTACCAATAGTACCAACTACTTGATGTTCTCTCTATTATCAGGGTTTTGAGTGCATTTACAAATTTTTCATCATATTTTTCTGGAAGGTCTATTATTAATTCAGGTGGTAAAGAGTCTCCGCCAGGAGGATTTTTTTTTCTTTTTCCAAGTTTAGTTCTTAGTTCATTTAACTCTTCTACTAAATGAGAGTCGTGGGATTTAAGTGCATTTAGAACCCACCATATTTTTTCAAAATTACTATTCTCTATAGTTTCCATAGCATTATCACCATCTTTGATAAAAACAGGAAGTATAATAGTTCCAATAGTTTTATTTTTACTTTTTCTAATAGCCCTTCCTACCTGTTGGACTATGTCGATGAGACTATATTTTGGATTTATAAAAGCAATGCCATCAAGTGTGGGCACATCGATACCTTCACCTAAACATCTTGCATTTGAAATTAACCGTATTTCATTTTTTTTATTTATTTCTAATTTTTTTATTTTCTTTGATCTTTCAAAACTTGACATCCCTTTACCCTTAACATAATCAGTAAATAATTTAGCCTTAGGAAAATCTTTACTTTTAAAGCTTTCATTTAAACTCAGTATCTCTTCTGAAAATTTTTGAGCAAAGTCGACTTTTGTGTGAAAGGTTATGATTTTACTAATATCATGTTTTTTAATTGCCTTTAATGTACCTATTAAATTTCCTAATGACTCTGCATCAGTATTAACTTTTCCTGAACTATCTTTTACTAATTCTCTTTCAATTATCTTTCTTGATATCTCATCACTATCTACACCCATTACCACAAGTTGATAAGGAGTAAGTAATGGTTTTGGTTTATGATATATCGCTTCTGAAAAAGAAAGGGTATGAAAGGGTATGCCAAAAAGCTTTTTATCTTCCATTCCTGAAAGTTCTTGCCCACGAGCTTTTGCTCTTTTTTTTATATGATCTTTGTATGTTCTAGGTGTAGCAGTGCAAAATAGAATTTTTTTGTACCTTACGTATTTGTTATCTAAAACAATACTATAATAATTTTTTTCAATCCTTTCTGAGGCAACTTTATGAGCTTCATCAGCAATAATTAACTCAAAACCTGGAATAGAAGTATTTTTGTGTATTTTTTTTAAAATAGGCAACGAATGGTATGTGCAAAATATTACTTTATTACCTCTTGATTTTATAAAATGAATAATATCTTTCTCATCATTTTGAACATTAAATGGTGCATCTGTTAACTTCTCTTCAATTTCGTCATAGCTTCTTTTCCCAACTGATTTATCAGAACAAATGCATAAAACATCTATCTTTATATTTGAGTTATAAGACCACTCTCTTGCAACTTGAGATAATAAATTCAAAGACGGTACTAGGTATAAAGTCAAATTAGATTTTAATCCCTCCTTAATCCAAAGACTAGTAAGTGTTTTTCCTGTCCCGCAAGCCATAATAAGTTGACCCCTATTATTAGATTTAAACCCATTAATGACATTTGTTATAGCTTCTACTTGATAGGGATGAGGTGTATTAGGTTTTTTATGAGAAATACGGTTAGTATTTTTATAGTGGACTGGAAAGGGGTACTGCGAATTAAGAAATGAGTCTCTTAAGAAAAGGGTTACTGGTTTATCATGTTCTTCTATTACATTTCTAGCATTTGGTCCTAAATTATTTGTTGACGCAATAATTAATTTTTTTTGTATTCTTTTATTACTTGAATGACTTAAGAAGGAGTCTAAATCCTCTTTTGAAATATAATACTTTTCATCGTAGCATTTTACTTGAACTGCCCAATTGTAGCCATACTTATCTCTAAAAACTAAATCTGTTCCTATATCCTTGCTCCATTTATCTGGATACTCTTCCCACATCCATACATCTGCAACTTGAGTCTTCCAATAAGCGTCATTCTTTAAAAATATTTTTATAAATTTCTCGAAAACTTTTCCATCATTTCCATCCTTTTGAATTGAATGGATGAGTTCATCAAAGCTAGCCACAGATATATGTTATTAAATTTCCTAGTTGGTATCTAGAATAAACACTTACTAATAAATATATTTTAGAGGTTAAGGAGTGCCAGATAGACACCCCTTAATTTATCCAATTTTGTCCAATTTAGTTTTCCTGACTAGTACAGACAATTCTTATTTTTTAACGATTTGTCTAACTCCTTCCATTATTTTCCACATTAGAACATAATTACCAAGGGTGTGCTCTACCACTGAGCTACGGCGGCCTAGTTAAAAAACATTATAATTATATGGCTTTTTATCAACTTGCAAATTTAAAGAATTTTCATTCTACAACATTCTACAAATTAAGAGGGTTTTCATATGACTTTCACTAACTTATTGATGTGCTCTAGCTAAAATCTCAAAATAACTTTGTAAAGGACTTTACAAACTATATTTAGCCAAAATATTTTCTATATTTTTCTCCCGAAATAATGTGTGTTATTATTAAGAGAGGAAGAAAGACAATAAGTAAAACATACTCGCCAATTTCCGCACCATGAGCAGTCCAAACTAATAAATTGCTAATAAATAGTATTTTTAAAAATATATCTAAAAACTTTATAGGATAGAATTTAGAGTATTCAACGAATAGGAACCTAACTGCAAAAAAAACAAATGTAAAACAAACAGCAGTTCTTACCCCTAGTAGTCGATAATAGGGTATTTCTCCTGACTCAGATATTCTAAGAGGAAAAACAATTGTTGTTCCAAATACTTGAAGTATGGGAACTAGAAAAGCCCATAAAGCTAAAAATCCAATAATGATTTTAGCAATTAATTTGTATTGATTATTTTTAGCCATGAATAATTTTATTTAGATAAAAATAATTACCCTTCTATAGTCAAAGGCTCAGGGAAGTTGGTAAAAGCAGTATCAGAAATTGGAGTCATTACAGCTGAATTAACATCTACAACCTCTGCTCTACGCTTGGTTAACTCTTCATCTGATTGAAATTTTTGTAGGTGCTCCTTAGATTGAAAGTGCATAACTGTATTTAATATGGTTTCATCGTTTGCTTGAGTTCCTGCAAATATAAAAGTCATTCCATATTCTTTTAATTTATCGCCATTTTCTTGAACCATTTTTTTCCATTCTTGAAAATCTTTAATCAACTTAATCTGTCCTAGTACTAACATTTATAATCTCCTTTTTATCTAATAATCACCCACATAATCCATTTCTTCAATATAAATTTTTAAGTGAGTATCTATAATAAATACCCAATCTTATTCTACATCATTCTACAAATGACTTTGTTTCTTTATGTAAGGTAATGTTCTTTTTTTCCCGAAAAAGAATGTTTTTACCCTTTTATGTAGGACTTGAGCATAATTACCAAGGGTGTGCTCTACCACTGAGCTACGGCGGCCTAGTTAAAAAACAATATATTTATATAGCTTTTTAACAACTTACAATATTTCAAAAATTATGCACTTTTGTTATATCTATTGTACTCTAAAAAAATTATTTACTAAGATAGTCTTAAATGAAAAAAGTATTATTAATTATATTATTATCTTTCTTTTACAATGGCACCGCTAATGCAGACAATTCTTACGAGACAAAGAATTTTGAAGAAAAAAATATAGTAGTCTTAAAATTTAAAGTTCCTGATAAAAAGTTTCCAAATAGAGACTATGTTTTAGCACAAATTCATTTCCCTAAAATTTTAAATACTAAATTTCCATTAATTATTCACCAACATGGCAGTACACGAGATGGTTTAGAATTTGAAGCATGGGGTGGAAAAACAGATGAATGGGGTAGAAGGTTGGTCGATGTGGGTTTAGATCGTGGTTACGCTGTTGCAATAATAGATGCTTTTTATGATAGAGATTTAAAACCAGGAGATAAATTAAAATTTCCTCGTGCAGTTAATATTGCATTAAAGCTAGGTAAGATTTTATCAGATAGTGAAAAAATTGATAAATCGAAAATTTTTTATACTGGATTTAGCTATGGAGCTTCACAAGTTTTAAAATTACAAGGAGATAGTTATTCAAATCAAGATGTATTTAAAGCAGTTGTAGCTGCAGAACCAGGATGTAATGTTGTACCAGCTCCAGTTCTGTCTAATTTTTCAACTTTAATAATTAAAGGAGGTAAAAGTCACTATTATCCTATTGCTTGTAGATCTTATTTTGAAGTCATAAAGAAAATAAATAAAGTAGAATATGTATTAATACCTGAAGTTGATCATTATTTTAGCCTAAATGGTAAAATTGTTAAAGGTAAAGCTTTTAATGGTTGCTCCGATAACATTATTCTTTTTTATGCTGATGGCACACATAAACATTTAGATGGTACTTTAACAAATCGAAAAGAAGCTAAGCAAAAATGTATGACAAATGAAGCAGGGGGCGGTAAAACAAGGGAAAAATTAGATGAGGCTATTAATTTAGCTTTAAATTTTTTTGACAAAAATCTTTAAATTATCAATACATATTGAAAAACATTAACAAAAGACATCCTGCAGTAAGGTATTTAAAACTTTCATAAACAATTTTCCATTTAGTATTACTTTGACTTAAACGCCATGTAACAAATGTAATAGCTAAACAACCAAACGAAACAAACCACATAAAATTAGGGTTTTTAGTTAATTCAATGATAGCTGACATAATTAATTTACAAGATAAAATTTATCTACTAGAAAGTTGATTAACAAGACTAATCCAATCATAAATACCCAATATAATTTTTTGTTCTTTCTTATGAATGGTATTCCAATTGCGCTGTATCTAAATAACTTATGAAGCCCCCAAATAGCTAATGGAATTAAAAACAACCAAAATACAATTTCCCAAATCATTTCTTAACTAATAAAACTATCCTAATTTTAATATTTGAACCAAAATCCTTATTTTTTGGAAGGTAATTTAAAGATCTCGATTTATATATCAAACCAAAGTCGGATCTAGATTTTAATATATTGTCAAAATTGAGATCTTTCCATAAATCTTCTCTTTGAGTAAAAATAAAATATCCTTTTTTAACTAAATAATAAGAAACTAAATTAAAAAGTAATTGATGGTTTTCACAATATGTCATTGCTCCAATTAGACTTACTATGTTGTATTTATTAGTTATTTTAATTTTTTTTTCAAAACTCTTTTTATATAGACTTCTATATTTTCCATTTTCTTCTGATATGTTTAAAATCTCTTTTGAAATATCTGATCCATCACAAATACAATTGGGATAAGTTTTCAAATATTCTTTAACAAAAAGCCCTGTCCCACATGCTAGGTCTAAAAGATATTTTGGTTTTTTTTTAATAAATTTTTTTAAGATATTTACTGATTGTTTTGGAGCTTTATAATTCCAATTATACAAAGTCTGATCGTAAGAATTTGACCATTTATCATAAAATTTCTCAACATCTTTTGCGCTACCAATTCCTTTGCGAAGAGATTTCATAATTTCTAATTATGATTAGAATTTATTTTCCAAAAATACCAATTTTAACTTCATAGTCTACTGCTACACTATAATCAGGATCATCATCACTATCTACCATCAACTGACCTGTTTTAGACAGTAGTCTATGACAGTCGCGCGTTAAATGTCTTAATTTTACTTTTTTGCCTAAATTAGAATATCTATTTGCTATATCCTCTATTGCTTTTAAGGCAGACTGATCAATCACCCTTGATCTTGCAAAATCAATAATAACTACTTCTGGATCTTTTGAGGGTTTAAATATATCTAGAAAACTGTTGGTAGAGCTAAAAAATAAGGGACCTTCTATTTCATAAACTTTAGCTCCACTCTCTGTAGTAGAAGGTCTTTCTACAGCATTAATCCTAGAAGCTGACTTCCAAGCAAAAACTAAAGCAGATACAATTACACCAACGACAACAGCAATAGCTAGATCTTCAAGAACTGTCACAATAGTTACTAAAATTATTACCAAAGCATCTGATTTGGGAACCACAAATAATAATTTTAAAGAATTCCAAGCAAATGTCGCAAGAACAACCATAAACATTACTCCTACTAGTGCAGCTATGGGAATTAATTCAATATAAGAGGATGCAAATAAAATAAAAATTAATAAAAACAAGGCTGCTGATACGCTTGACATCCTAGTCCTTCCTCCTGATTTAACATTTATCATAGATTGACCTATCATTGCGCAACCACCCATGCCTCCAAAAAAACCAGTTACAGTATTAGAGATACCTTGAGCTAAGCACTCTTTACTAGCTCCTCCTTTTTTATTTGTAATTTCCCCTACTAAATTTAACGTTAGTAAGCTTTCAATTAATCCTATAGCTGCCAATATAACTGCGTAAGGAAATATAATTATTAATGTTTCTATATTTAAAGGAACCATTGGAATTGAAAAAGATGGAAGGCCACCAGCAACACTAGCTAAATCGCCAACTCTGGGTATAGGAATATTAAAACTTATCACTAACCCTGTGCTTAACAAAATAGCAACTAGAGTTGAGGGAAATACTTTTGAAAATTTAGGTAATATCCAAATTACGATCATCGTAATCACAACGATACAATAAGAATATATTAGGGTATTACCTGACATCCAAACAGACTCACCAGCTGAGTTGATTGTTTTAAATTGATTTAATTGAGAGATGCCAATTACGATGGCTAATCCATTCACAAATCCAAGCATAACTGGTTGAGGGACCATTCTTATAAATTTTCCTAATCGAAATATTCCAGATAATATCTGAATAATTCCCATCAATACTACAGTTGCAAATAAATACTGCGCACCATGGTCAACAACAAGGGAAACCATTACAACAGCTAAGGCTCCTGTGGCTCCAGATATCATCCCGGGACGACCTCCAATTATTGCAGTTATCAAACCCACAATAAAAGCAGCATAAAGTCCAGAAAGGGGGGTGACACCTGCAACAAATGCAAAGGCTATTGCCTCTGGAACTAATGCGAGGGCAACAGTTAAGCCAGATAAAATCTCAATTCTAAATAATGAAAAAGATGGGCCTTCTTCTGGTATATAGTCTTTAACCAAAGAATTTGCAAAGGATGAAATATTGGTACTTTTCATTACTTATTAAAATTCATAAATATTAAGAAAAACTTATGAATTTTGAGAATTCTTCATTATTTTTTTCAAATTGATCAGGTATTTTTTCACCAAATTTTAAATTCTCCAAATCTATGACCTTATAAAAATCTCCTCTTAGCTTGTCCCATTTGTAAAAACCGTAATAAACCAGCATCACATTATTTACAAATGAATTAACCCACTTTTCTAAATCTTCATTTGATAGTTTAACATTTTCAAATTTCATATGATTAGAAATCTCTTCTTTTAATTTTGCATGAGACTCTGCATAACTTGTCTCTGTTTTGCTTTCAGGGTTAGGAGTATGCTTAGGGAAATTCTTTCTAATAACAATATTAATAAACCTATTCCTCATATAACTAGTTTCAGGAAGAGTAGATTTGTTTAATATCATCCATCGGTGATATTGAATTTGAAAAGCTAGTGCTTGACCATCGGTTGTATAACGATAGTCATCTTTAAAGTTTTCAATTTGTGAATTATTTTGTTGATCAGAATTTTCAATATTAAAAATTGCTTCATATATGAGCTCAGAAGCTTCATCTAGGACCTTACTATCAAGATTTTTTGGTGCTGATTTTTTAAATGCTACAGCTAGTGATATTAAATAAGCATTTTTTGTTTCTATAGTTTCAAAAATATTATGGGCTAGGCTTATTGCTGAGGAAATATCAGATAAAAAATCTTCATCTTTTTCTCTCCATATGAATTCTAATGGGTGACTATCAAATATTGGATTTAACATCACTTTGTTATAAATAGTATTGTACTCCTCTTGACTGGCAACTTGATTTTGAATTTCTGGATTAGAATAAATTTCTTTTAAAGATAAAGAGAATGTCTCAAGTAATTTTTCTTTATCTTTAATTGGGTAGTCATTATTAGCCCATGTTTCAATAGTTGCTGGAGATTTGTTATACATAAATTCTTTAAGTTGCAAAATTTAGCTAATTAATCCAAATTTATCAACTAATTTCATACAATTGTAATTATCCTAAAACAATGATATCAAGAATTTATGGATACAAACAAACCAAAACCCGATTGTGGATGTTCTTGCTCATGCTGTTGCACTTGTGGCGACGGTTGTTGTCAGTAAATAATCTTTAAAAGAACAACTATTGCTAATATCAAACCGAATATAATATCTACATATTTACCTTTCATCTTAAACATTAAGAAAAAAGAAAATAAAGCTAAGCTAATTACTATAATGCTTGCTAGGTTTGCTACAAAAGGAGAGGGTTCCATATTTTAATCTTAAATTTTATTTAGGAATCAACACTCTGTTAGTTAAGTGAATAACACCTTGAGAGAACTTAATATTAGATTCTACAACTTCAGCACCATTCACGTATAAAATCCCATTAGTTTTTTTAATTTCTAAATCTAAACCATTAATTGATTTTGTGTTGATTGTATCTTCAACATTTTCAGTGGTGAATTCGCCTTCAACAAAATGAAAATTAATTAAACTTTGAAGTTGATCTTTATTTTTTTCTTTTAGATATCCATAGTAAGTTTTTGCACTTAAAGCAGCAAAGGCATCATCTAAAGGAGCAAATAATGTCAGATTTTCATAATCTAATAAAATATTTGAAAGTTGAGAAGCGATAACAAGTTCATTTAATTTTTGTAATCTTTGATTGTCAGATATTGAGTCAACAATATTTCTTTCGCTGGCATGTAAAAAAGAGAATATAAATAATAAAGATATTGAAAAAATTTTGGTCATGATGATTGTCTTACGATGACTGTTTCATTTAGATTTTTTACATCAAACAAATCCTCATCACCGTTAGTCCATTTAACTTTAAATTTAAATTCAGTTTCATTTTCTCTTATCCCATAGTGAGCTACTGGTTCCATTTGACAAAGATAACCAGATCCAGCATCAATTGTCTTAGAATGCTCTCTTTTATTTGTTATTAGCGTAACTGTTGCTCCTCTTGCAGGTGCCCCATGCATATTTAAAGGTCTTATCCTTAAATAATACGTTTTTTCCTCTGAATTAAATTTAAATAATGAGAGTGGTTGTAATCCTGACTCACCATGTGAAATAAGAAGTTCAAGTACACCGTCATTATCTATATCTGCAACCGCAGCGCCAGTTCCAAGTCCTTTTGGCTCTAAAGCATTGTTGAGTTTAATTTCCTGAAATACACCATTTTCAAATATTTTGAATAATTTATTGGGTTCACCAATATTATTTAAAAAAACTTCATCGTAACCATCATTATCAAAATCTGCAGAAATCACAGTTCTTATTCTTGAAGGTTCATCAAAAGAGGGAACAGCTATATCTTTAAATTTGTAGTCATCATAAACATACGCTCTGTGATAACCACCCCAATTACCGTTTAGTATATCCAGCCTTCCTCTGTACAAGATATCAGATAATGCAGTGCCTCGACCATTTTGATAGATATCTCTCACATTCATTTGACCTGCAATATCCAAAAATTTTCCTTCTTTATTAAAATATAAAAAATTTGGTCCTCTTTCATTGGCTGCAAAAATATCCATTTGATCAGATATTATATGCCCAGCAACTACAGCTCTCCCACCTGTTATTTCATCTAACTTAAGGCTTTCAGCTAAGTCTACCACTCTGTCGTCTATATACTCGTAAAATCGAGTAGGGCCCCCGTAGTTAGCGACATAAATTCCGTAGTTACCTTTACCTTCTCTATCAACACAAACAACAGATCGACCAGCAGTTAAGTTTAATTCATCTTGATTAATGTCTTTTTCAAACAAGTCCTCAATATTTTTATCTTGAAGTTTTAATAATCTATCAGAATACATTTTTTGACCACTATATGTATCAGTATTCAAAAAATATATTTCTTCATGACCGTCTTTATCGATATCGCATGCAGCAACTCCTATAGTGGATCTGTTGAAGTCACTAAAAATATTTTCTTTAATTTTATTTTGAAGACTTTTTCCATCAACTGCAAACACTTGATCCTTATTCATGTCTTCGCCATTGCAAAAATAATCCCGATTTACTTCTAAAGGAAATTCCTCTTTACCGCAGGGATTATCAATTGTCATAACAGTAAATTGCTCTTCAACACCTTTAAATTTATGTGAAATATTTATTGCCTTTGCATACTTCATTGAGTCACAAGTACAGGGCCAACAGCAGCGATACATGTACCCACAAGTTTTATTATTAGTTGAATCTTCAAGC
>CABXST010000011.1 GCA_902514885.1 uncultured Alphaproteobacteria bacterium
TATTTACTAAATCTTCTTCAAATTTTTTCATTGATAAAAATTGATTAAATCGCTTCTCCCCAATATCTCCAATGGGCATAATTTCTATTAATGAAATATCAAATTGATTTTTTTTACACCAATCTAAAATACCAAAAATCTCTTTGTCGTTAAAGTTGTGAGTCAAAACAGTATTTATCTTTATTTTGATACCTTCTTGTTTAGCAACTTCTATTCCATTTAAAACTTTATTCAGATCTCCCCATTTAGTTATTTTTTTAAAACTCTCTGGATCTAAGCTATCAAGGGAAACATTTATTCTTTCAACACCATTTTTTTTTAAAATTGATGCATATTTAGATAAATTTGTACCATTCGTAGTTAAAGTATGTTCAGAAATTTTACCCTGAATTTTTAGACTATGTAAATGCTCTATAATTGAAACAATATTTTTTCTGACCAGGGGCTCACCCCCAGTTAATCGAAATTTTTTGACACCTAACTCATTAAAAATATCTGTAAGTTTAATGATCTCTTCGATTGATAAGACTTCCTGCCTTGGAAGAAAGGTAACATCTTCAGCCATACAATACGTACATCTTAAGTCACACCTGTCAGTCACAGATATTCTTAAGTAATCAATTTTTCTCTTAAAATTATCAGTCAGCATTTTCGAATATTTTTAAATCTATGATATTTAAATCTATAACTTTTTTTCCAACGTTCTCAAAGTTAATAGTGATTTTACTGTTTATACAAGATTGAACTTGTCCCAGACCCCAATCGGGTTGAGATGGACACTCCACAATTGTACCAGGTATTAAATCGCTAAAATTAAAGTTATTTTCCATTATTAATCTTGTTTAGTACAAACAAATATTTACTATTTATAATAGAATCAAATGGATAAAAAAGAAAATTTAAACAAGCTTAAATCGGTTATAAGTAATATTGAAAAATCATATGGAAAAGGCTCCATAATGATGCTTGGTAAAAAAGATATAGACTCCAATATCGATGTATACTCAACAGGATCTCTTGGTTTAGACATAGCTTTGGGGATAGGCGGTGTTCCAAAGGGTAGAGTAATAGAAGTATATGGTCCTGAAAGTTCGGGTAAAACTACTCTTACTCTTCACATCATTGCAGAAGCTCAAAAAATGGGAGGGACTTGTGCATTTATAGATGCCGAACATGCTTTAGATCCTGGGTATGCAAAAAAACTAGGAGTAAACATAGATGAATTATTGATTTCTCAGCCTGACACGGGGGAACAGGCTTTGGAAATTTCTGATACGCTTGTAAAGTCAGAAGGTATTGATTTATTAGTTATAGACTCAGTAGCAGCATTAGTACCAAGAGCTGAACTCGAAGGCGAAATGGGAGACTCTTTACCTGGACTTCAAGCAAGGCTCATGAGTCAAGCACTTAGAAAACTAACTAGCTCTATTTCTAAGACAAATACGATGGTTGTATTTATAAATCAACTTAGAATGAAAATTGGTGTTATGTTTGGAAGTCCTGAAGTTACTACAGGTGGTAATGCTTTAAAGTTTTACTCCTCTGTAAGATTAGATATTCGAAGAATTGGGGCAATAAAAGATAAAGATAATATTATTGGCAATCAAACAAGAGTCAAAGTTGTCAAAAATAAAATGGCCCCTCCATTTAAAATGGTCGAGTTTGACATTATGTATGGTGAAGGTATTTCTAAAATTGGAGAAATTATTGATTTAGGAGTCCAAGCAGAAATAATTGATAAATCTGGAGCATGGTACTCATATAAAGATGAGAAAATAGGCCAGGGTAGAGAAAACACAAAGCAGTTTTTAAAAGATAATCCTGAAATGCTAAATGAGATTGAGAGTAGAATTAGATCTAATTCAGACACGGTGGAAGAGCTAATGATCGATCCACCCCCTCCTACGACAGAGGAAACAGTCGAAAAAAGCTCAAAAGAATAATATTAAATTTCAGTTAAATTAATCTATATTCCTTGAATATGAACTCTAATCATGTCCGTAATGCATTCATTGATTATTTTAAGAAAAATGATCATAAGCACGTAAAATCAGGTTCTTTAGTCCCAGAAAATGACCCCTCATTAATGTTTGCAAACTCTGGAATGGTACAATTTAAAAATGTTTTCACTGGAATGGAGGAAAAAGATTTCAAAAGAGCTACTACTTCACAAAAATGTGTTAGAGCAGGTGGTAAACATAACGATCTTGAAAACGTTGGATTTACTACAAGGCACCACACTTTTTTTGAGATGTTGGGAAATTTCTCTTTTGGCGACTATTTTAAAGAAGAAGCTATTTTATATGCATGGAATTTAATCACGAAAGAATTCAAAATTAATGAAAATAAATTATTGGTTACTATATATCATGATGATGAAGTCGCAGAAAAATTTTGGAAAAAGATTGGTAATTTACCTGACAATAGAATAATCAAAATTTCAAGTTCTGATAATTTTTGGTCAATGGGAGATATGGGACCTTGTGGACCATGCTCAGAAATATTTTATGATCATGGTGATAAGTATTTTGGTGGCCCTCCTGGTTCAGTAGATGAGGATGGAGATCGTTTTATAGAAATATGGAATTTAGTTTTTATGCAATATGAGCAGGTTGACAAAAAAACTAGATTAGATTTACCTAAACCATGTGTGGACACCGGGATGGGATTAGAGAGAATTACTGCTTTATTGAATGGCAGTAATGATAATTATACGTCAGATCTATTTACAAATATTATTGATATTACTCAGGAATGTATCCAAAAAAAAATAACTGAAGAGAATAAATCTAGTTTTAGAGTTATAGCAGATCATTTAAGGGCATCATCTTTCTTAATAGCCGATGGGGTTTTACCTTCAAACGAAGGTAGAGGATATGTTTTAAGAAGAATATTAAGAAGGGGCATAAGACATGCTTACTCATTAGGCTCTAAGGATGCTTTATTTCATGAAATTTTTAAAGAATTGAAAAATTTAATGGGAGATTTTTACCAAGAACTCAACACAGGTGCTGATGCTATTAAGGAAACTCTTTACTCTGAGGAAATTAAATTTAGAGAAACTTTAAGTAAGGGTTTGGAGATACTTGGACAAGAATTACCTAAAATTAAAAATAATAAACTTGATGGCAAAATTGCATTTAAGTTATACGACACCTTTGGGTTTCCTCTAGATTTAACACAAGATTATTTAAGATCAAAAAATATTAGTGTAGATGTTGAATCATTTGATGCCGCAATGAAACTTCAAAAAGAGGAAGCTAGATCCTCATGGAAGGGTAGTGGAGATGGAGATACCCAAAAACTATGGTTTGATTTAGCTAAAAAAATAAAACCAACAACTTTTGATGGTTATAAAGAGACAATTATAATAGCAAATATATCAGCATTAGTTTTAAACTCTGAGCAAGTTCAAAATTTAAGCGATAATAATGAACAATCAGCAATTATAACTGATAAATCATGTTTTTATGCTGAGTCTGGTGGGCAAGTTGGAGACAAAGGCACTATTACTTCAGATACTGCTGAATTTAAAGTAACAGATACAAGAAAAACCTCTCAAGGTATATTTATTCATTTTGGTAATGTGACTTCAGGAAATTTTAAAATAGGTCAAGAAGTAAAACTAGAAATTGATACTAGTTTAAGAGATCTTATAAAAAAAAATCACTCAGCTACACATTTACTTCACGCAGCGTTAAGAAATAATTTAGGGACACATGTAGCACAGCGTGGATCTTTGGTTAATGAGGACAAACTACGTTTTGACTTTAGTCATAATAAACAAATATCTACTGAGCAAATAGAAATTATTCAAAGAGAAGTAACAAGCATAATTTCTAATTCTTGTGAAACACAAATTGATATTAAATCTCAAGATGAAGCCATTAAACAAGGTGCTATGGCTTTATTTGGTGAAAAATATGGCGATGAAGTTAGAGTTGTTACTCTTGGAGAAAATAATAATAAACCGTATTCAATTGAATTATGTGGGGGAACACATGTAACAAATGTTCAAAATATCAAAAAATTTCATATCATTAGTGAAGAGTCTGTTTCTTCAGGAGTGAGAAGAATAGAAGCTTGTACTGGAGATAGGGTTGATGAATTTATTAGCTATAAATTAAAAGAAAGTAAACTGCTTGAAAAAAAACTTGATGATAAAATTAAAAATTTAATATCACAAATAAAAAAATTAGATGGAAAGATTAGTTTTAGCGAAGCCAATAAAAATATTTTTATTAAGAAATTAGAAAATTATTTAGAAAGTTTAAAGAATAAATCAATCCTTTCAAATAATGATAATAATAAAATCGATGAAATAAATATTAATGGGATTAATTTTGTTTCTCAAGTAATAGATAACTTACCCCCCAAAGAATTAAGATCAATTTTTGACAAATTTAAATCAGAAAAATCTAAATCAATATTAGCTTGCATCACAATCAATGATGATAAAGTCTCTATTGTTGTCGGATTAACTCATGACTTAATCGATCTTTATGATGCAAGAACATTAATAAAAAGTACCTTTGATATACTTGGCTCAAAAGGTGGAGGTGGAAGAGTCGACTTTGCACAAGCTGGTGGTAATAAAAAAGATCAAGTAAATCAGGCTTTTTTAAGTATTAAAAACCAAATTTAATTCAATTTAGTTTGAAGATTTTTATCTAGGCAATTCAAAAAATCCTCAGTATTCATCCAAGGAGAGTTTTTATCAACAAGCATAGCTAGATCCTTAGTCATCTGACCAGACTCTACTGTTTCGATACAAGTTTGTTCGAGAGATTTAGAAAATTTAATAAGTTCATCATTGCCATCAAATTCTCCTCTAAAGTTTAGCCCTTTTGTCCATGCAAAAATAGATGCTATTGGATTAGTAGAGGTTTTCTCTCCTTTTTGATGGAGTCTATAGTGTCTAGTTACTGTTCCATGGGCAGCTTCAGCCTCTATCGTTTTACCATTAGGTGTCATTAAGACACTAGACATCATACCTAAAGATCCAAAACCCTGTGCGACAGCATCAGATTGAACATCCCCATCATAATTTTTGCATGCCCAAATAAATTTTCCAGGCCATTTCATTGAAGATGCAACTAAATCATCAATAAGTCGATGCTCGTAGACAATCTTATTATTTTCAAAATCAGATACAAATTCATTCTGAAAAATTTCATGAAAGATCTCTTTAAATCTTCCATCATATTTTTTCAAAATTGTATCTTTTGTGGATAGATAAACAGGCCACTTTAATTTGAGCCCATAATTAAAACAAGCTCTTGCAAATCCTCTTATTGACTCATCTACATTATACATGGAGAGGGCTACGCCTTGATTTGAAAATTGAAAAACTTCTTTTTCATCAATTTTCCCATCTTCATCTACAAACTTCATAAAAAGTTTACCTGGTTTGTCTATTTTCATTTCTGTGGCCTTATATTGATCACCAAAGGCATGTCTTCCTACAACAATAGGATGGTCCCAGGTTCTTACAATTCTTGGAATATTCTTACAAATAATAGGTTGTCGAAAAACAGTGCCATCTAAAATATTTCTTATTGTTCCATTTGGCGAGCGCCACATTTTTTTAAGATTAAATTCTGATACTCTATTATCATCTGGAGTAATAGTTGCACATTTTATACCAACACCGTGCTTTTTTATTGCATTCGCTGCTTCAAATGTGATCTCGTCATTTGTTTCATCTCTATTTTGAACTGATAAATCATAATATTTAAGGTCAATATCTAAATAAGGAAGTATGAGTTTTTGTTTAATAAAATCCCATATAATTCTTGTCATTTCATCGCCGTCAAGTTCGACAACTGGATTTTTTACTAAAATTTTTGCCATTTATATAGAGATATTGATTGTATAACAGATTAAATTAATAAAAAAAATCTATTTTATTGATCAAATTATGCAATTCAGATATTAATTCCATCTTATGTACTTTAGGTTTCACAAAGAGATTTCTGCCGCTCTCATCATACTGTTTTTGTTGGTAATTTTTTTTTATTTTATTTATAAACCTCTATTTTTAATTTTCTTAATATTATTAATTTTTACTTTCTATTTTTTTAGAGACCCTGAAAGGGTTATTCCCTTGGGTGAAGATATCTTGGTGGGACCAGCTGATGGCTTAATAACAAATATTACTGAATTCAAAGAAGGAAAAAAAAATTATACTAAAGTTTCAATCTTTCTTAGTGTTTTCAACGTGCACATACAAAGATTACCAGTCTCAGGAGAAATTACAAAAATAGATTATATTGAAGGTAAATTTATTAATGCAACACTCGATAAAGCTAGTGAAGATAATGAAAGATTAAGACTAACACTTAAGTCAGGTTCTAATAATATATATGTCACCCAAATAGCGGGCTTGATAGCTAGAAGAATAATCTGTTATCTAAAAGTAAATGATAAAGTAAATCAAGGTGATAGATATGGGATTATCAAATTTGGAAGTAGAGTTGATATTGAATTTCCAAAATCCTATACCTTAATGGTTAATATAGGACAACAATGTATTGGTGGTGAAACTATTATTGCCAAGGAACTTAAAAATAATAAAAATATACAATCTAGAGAATATAAAAAGATCTAGTTACTTAGATGGCCGAACACCCGCTTACTAAATTTATACCTAATTTAATTACATTAATGTCACTCATTGCAGGTATTTCTTCAATAAAGTTTTCTATTCAAGCTAACTGGAAACTTGCTGTCTTAATGATAATGCTAGCTGCCTTTTTTGATTTTTTTGATGGATGGATGGCTAGAAAATTAAAAAAATCCTCACAGTTTGGAGCTGAGTTGGATTCTTTATCAGATTTCATTAGCTTTGGATTAGCTCCATCTTTATTAATAAATTTATGTTTTACTCATGAGTTAGGCAGAATTGGTTGGGTTATAAGTTTATTTTATATAGTTTGCGCAGCTTTAAGGTTGGCTCGTTTCAATATCGAAAATATGAAAGAGCAAAGTAAAGTGTTTTATGGAATACCCTCGCCAGCTGCTGCTGGAGTAATAATGATACCCTTGTACCTAAATTTTATTGATCAAGTTAAATTTACAATTAACTATCCTTTCATTTGTGCCGTATTGACTACATTTGCAGGGATCATGATGATTAGCAGAGTTCCTACACCTTCTGTTAAAAATCTTAAAGTTAAAACATTATATTTTAGGCTTTTGATTATTTCTGTTGCTATAGTTTTAATATTTTTAATCAGTTATTTTTGGCAAACAACACTTCTGGTTGCCATTGCATATTTACTAATTTCTTTATTAAGCTTACTTACTTACTTTTTTACTTTTTTTAGAAGAGTTAGTTAAATATTTTGATTTAAGCATCAATGCAGATGGTGTTACTAGTAATGTTAACAGAGTAGAAAAAAGAAGACCAAAAACAATAGCCCTAGATAAATCTACCCACCATTGGGTATCTGGTGAATTGTAGGTATATTCAAGATTGACAAAGTCGATATTTAATTTCAAAGCCATAGGAAGCAAACCTAAAACTGTTGTAGTTGTTGTCAATAAAACTGGTCTTAATCTTTGAGCTCCTGTCATAAGAATAGCATCTTTAGCATTATTTGTTTTTTTTATTAATCGATCAAAGGTATCGATTAAAACTATATTGTTGTTAACAACTATACCTGCTAAAGAAATTACGCCAATACCACTCATTACAATTCCAAAAGGTTGTTTTGTAATCAACAATCCTAAAACAACACCAACTGTTGACATAATAACAGCAAATAGAATTAATAAAGTGCTACTAAAACTATTAAATTGTGTCAAAAGAATTAGGCCCATTAAGAATACTGCAATCAAAAAAGCTTTTTGCAAAAAAGCCTTGGAATTATTTTGACTTTCGTCTTCGCCCTTAAATTCTATCTTTACTCTGGGGTCAATATTAGCTGAATTAAATTCGGGTATCTCTAAACCAAAGTTATTTGGAATATTAAACTTTTCTATCCCAAGCCAATGTTTGATTAATCTAACATATGCATCTGTTTGATAAAATCTTGTAACGTCTGATTTAATGGTTTCAATTCTGTTTTGTTCAACTCTTGTCAGATTACCTGTCTCTTGATTTGTCTCAATTTTAGTAAAATTTGAAATTGGAACGTAACCTGAAGATGTTGGTATCTTGATATTATCTAATTGATCAATAGTTCTCTGCTCTTTGGGTAATCTAAGATAGATGGGTATGGACTCATCACTATCATCAGGTCTAAATTCACTTAATTTAAGACCACTTGTTAGAAGTTTTATCGTGTTACCTATGATTGATATACTGGCACCATATTTTGCAGCTTCTTCTCTATCGACGTAAAGTTCATACTCTATACTAGGTGAAGGGAGTGACGTTTCTAAGTCTTTTAAGCCAGATATGCTAGAGAGGTATTTTTCAATTCTTTTCAATTCTTGAACGGTAATTTTAGGGTCTAAAGAAGTTAAATTTATTTCAATCGGTTTGCCTCTTGGAGGCCCTGCTCTTAAAGTTCTAGTTTCGACTTTAATCCCAGGAATTGTAGATGTTTCTTTTCTTAATTCAGAAATTATCGTATCTGCTTTTCTTCTTTTATCCCAATCTTTGAATTCTATATCTATAAAACCAATTATATCAGGGGAACTTTCTTGTCTATTTTCAACATTTCCAGAAGTTGTATAAACAGACTCAAACTCATTATTTTTTTGTTGTAAGTTTAGAACCTTTGTTTCTACTTTAGCTACAAGTCGGTCTTTTTCTAACACTGAAAGATTACCTGTAGCATAGATGATTACTTTAGTATTTTCTGCTTCAACTGAGGGGAAAAAAGTAACTCCCTTTCCATATTTTCCATAAGCGCCATAAATTCCAATTAATAACACCAATGATAGAAAAAGTATTTTTATTGGATTGTTAATACAAAGCTTCAAAATAAAAAGATAAATTTTTGTAAAAAAACCAACTTTAGATAAATCAGTTAAGTCCTCATCATCATCAGCATTTAATCGAGGAATAATCATTTTCTGAAAAAGGCCTTTATTTTTTATGTATCTAAATAGAAAAAATAAAATAACTCCAATTGAGATCGTTGTTATAGCTTTAACACCCATATTTAAATAATTATCAAATTTTAATTGAGATAAGAAATTGAATGCAACAAAGTTAATTACACCAAATAGAATTAAAGGAATTATAAAAAAGAAAAAAAGGTTTTTTATTTTATAGGCTTGAGTTCCAATAATAGGAATAACAATTAAGGCCATTGCTAAGCTCGACCCCAATACAGATATTACTGTTATTGGGATGTATTTCATAAAACCACCTGTAGTTCCCGGCCAAAATAGCAAAGGTATAAAAGCCGCAATTGTCGTAAACGTTGAAGCCATTATGGGAAGTGACATTCTTGAGGCTGCTTTAATGTATGACTCAGCTAGCCCCATACCCTCTTGTATTTTTCTTTGAGCGTATTCAACAACAACTACTGCGCCATCTACTAAAAGTCCAACAGAGAGTATTAATCCAAACAAAACAACCATATTGATTGTAAATCCAAGTGAGTAAAGAATTAAAATAGACGATAAAAAAGAACCTGGTACCGCCAAGCCAACAAGTAAGCTAGACCTTAAACCAAGAAAAATAACTACAACACTCATAACAAGTATAATTGAAAAAATTACGTTATTTTGAAGATCACTTAACATTCCTTTGATATTCACAGATTCATCACCAGAGAAAGTAATATTAATTTTTGAAGGTAGAATTTTTTGTTCTTCCTTTACTAATTGTTTTACTTGATCCACTGTATCCACAATGTTTGCACCAATTCTTTTAGAAATTTCAAGAGTAAATGCTGATTCATTATTTAATCGAGCAAATTTTTCAGGATCTTTAAATGTTTTTTTGAGTTGAGCTATATCTTTAAACTTAATTGTCTTTTTATCATTAACTTTAATGGGTGTATTAAAAACATCATTCAGGCTTTCATAAAGGCCAGGAATTTTAATCACAAATCTTCCATCTCCCGTATCAAGGTTTCCTGCTGAAACTATTTGGTTATTAGATCGAACAAAATTTAAAATTTCATTTAGATTTAAACCATAGGCTTCAATTTTATTCTGATCTATTATGATATCTAGTTGTTCTTCTCGTTCCCCTCCAATATTTACTTCTAAGACATTTGGTAATGATTGAATTTTATCTTTTAAATCATTAGATATTTTCTTTAACAAAAATTCAGATATATCGCCGCTAATAGAAACAACTAAAATGGGAAATAAACTTATATTTACTTCACTAACTTTAGGTTCATCTGCATCATCAGGTAAATCTGATTTGGCTCTATCAACTTGTTCTCTGGTATCTAAAAGTGCTTGATCTGGATCAAAACCAGCATCAAACTCCAATAAAACATTTCCACCACCCTGATAGGAAGTGCTTGTCATTTCTTTTTTCCCTTCGATATTAGAGACCTCATCTTCAACTGGTTTAATTAAAAGTTTTTCAGAGTCTTCAGGGGAAATACCTGTTAAGCCAAGAGACACGTATATATAAGGAAGACTGACGTCTGGAGAGGACTCTTTTGGAATGTTATTAAAAACTAAAGATCCACTAACTATTACAAATAGAAAAATTGAAATAGTAGTTCTATAGTATTGACTAGCTAAGTTGACTAAGCTCATAAATAATTAATAACTAACTTTTTCTCCTGAAGACACATACTGTTGGCCAACAATTATAATTTTTTCTTTCTGGCTCAATCCAGAAACCAGCATGTAATCAGAGGTGTCTTCTATGACATAAACTTCTTTAAATTGAACTGTATCATCGGAATCTATAATTTTAACACCTAATTCTCCTGAGTCGCCTAAAGCTAAAATTGATGGTGAAATTTTATGAGCTAGAACATTTCCTTTTACTATTGAAATCATTGATGATAAGCCATCTTTATAACGAAGGTTTTTATTATCAACTTTAACAACAATTTCAAAGGTTTTAGTTTCTGGATCAGAGATAGGTGAAATATAATCTATTTTTCCTTTAACTTTTTCATTTAGGATTGTTACTTCTACTTTATTATTTAAAGAAACATCAAGAATTTCATTTTCGTTTATATAACCAAATATCTTTAGTGAGTTAAGATCAATAATTTCATAGACCTTTTCACCTGGCATGACAAGTTCCCCTGCAATTTTATGACCATCTAAAAGTAATCCTCCAAAGGGTGCAAAAAGAGCGTATTTATCAAATTCACTTTGAGTCAATAGATTTAGTTTATATAAATCTGCATTTGTTTTGTAATCATCTAATTCAACAATATGTTGCCCTTTGTTTACTTTTGAACCAGCCTTGACTAAAACTTTTTCAATTGTCGTCATAACCTCACTTTTAATTTCAATTCTTCTGAAAGCTTCGGTTGTTGAGCTAAAATCAATACTATCTTTAATTGTTTGCGCAGAGGAATCCATAACCTCAACAGAAAATAATTTTTCTTCTGTTTTTTCTTGGCTACCCCAATCTGAGGAGTAACATAAAGAAGAGATAAATGTTAATGTAATGATTAATGTGAATTTTTTTAAATAAGATGACATGGAATATATTTAACCTAATTAAGTATATGTAGACGAATACATATCAGATTATGAGCAAAATTAAATGAAACAGTGGTATAAAACTAGAAAAAAAGACCCTTTTTATCTTAAAGCAAAGAAAAATGATATAATTTCAAGGGCTTATTATAAATTAGAGGAAATTGATAAAAAATATAATTTATTCAAAAATCAAAAAAAAATATTAGATGTAGGTTGTTCTCCAGGGGGCTGGACACAATACATTCTAAAAAAAAACCCAAAAAATAAAATAGTTGGAATTGATTTACTACCCATTGATCATCAGCTTGAAGGAGAATTAACGTTTTGCATGATGGATTTAAAAGATACTGGTGCTATAGATAAATTATTCACAAAAAGTAATTATACGTTCGACTCAATAATTTCTGACATTGCACCAAATACAAGTGGCAATCAATTTTTAGATCAAACTAATAGTTACGATTTAAGTATCCTTTCAGCACAGTTAATTGAAAAATATTTAAATAAAGGTGGAAATTTTTTGGTTAAAAATTTTCAAGGAGAGGATACAGAAAAATTATTTAAATTTATAAAAAGTAATTTCCATAAAACTTTGTATATTAAGCCAGCAGCTTCTGATAAAAAATCAAAAGAAATTTATATACTAGGTTTAGAAAAAAAGTAATTTTTAATCCAAGAATTTAAAGAAGATAGAGTAGTAAAATTTAATTTTTTATTTTTATAATTTATTTCAAATATCTCTTTATCAAATTTTTTAGAGTAAACAATCTTAATTATTGGAAAGGAAAAATTGGACTTATAAAAAGTTATCTTTGTCTTTTTAAAATTAGTATCATGGGTTTGAATTGAATAATTTCTCCATATATTTTTTGAAAGACCATAAGAATAAGTATTAAGAATATACTGAAATGTTTTTTTCGGAATTGTGTCGTTATAATTTTTATTTATGTTTAAAATTTTCAATATATATTATGTTAAATGGTACTTTTAAATTCATCAAGTTGTAATTTTGATTGGCAGCCAAATAATTTCAAATTTTCAAATTTGAGTGGTGATCAAGGCTGTTTTTATGACGCATTTGATATAAATGGCTTATTAGTGATGTTTATTTGTAACCATTGCCCTTATGTTAGATCTATTGAAAATAAAATCTCTAGTGAAACCCAAAGACTTAAAGATATAAATGTTAACTCCATAGCCTTCATGTCGAATGATCAAAGTGCTTATGAAGAAGACCACGATCAATTTCTTTTAAAACAAATATCTAGGGCAAAATTTAAATTTGACTACATTGTTGATAATACTCAATCAATAGCTAAATCATTTGATGCTCAATGCACACCCGAGTTTTTTTATTTCAATAATAAAAAAAAACTTAAGTATAGAGGCAGACTAGACTCTAAGGGAAAGAGCCCCTCAATGGGAGACCCTGAACTTTATTCTGCAGTTGAAGAAAGTATTGCCAAAGGATATTGTTCAAATCAACAATATCCAAGTATGGGATGTTCAATCAAATGGAAAAGTTAGCTACAAAAAGAAATATATCCTTACTAGGAATTGTATTTATTTTAATAGTTTTGGCCTCATATTTTGTAATTCAAAATAGCAATAAAGAGGATGAAAAATTATTCGATATTTTTTTAGCTGACCTTTATAATGAAGAAAATACAAATATTGATGAAAAACTTTATTATTTGTCTAGCTTAGATAAACCGAATATCTCTTTTTTTAGTGATCTAAAATTAACCTCTATCGAAAACTTAGATCGATATGATAAAATTGACAAAGATATCTTATTATTAAAAAAAGCTCTATATGATCTAGATGAAGATATGATTAAGACTTTATCTCTAGATAATAATTTCACTTTTAATGAAATAGCTAAAATATATTTATTTAATCTAAATATTAATAATTACGAAATGAGTGACTCTGATAAAGATAATTTAAATAATTTTTTTATTAAAGCTATCGATAGACTATCTAATGAAAAAAATTAAATTTTTAATTCTTTTCATTGCTTTAACCTCATGTAATCAATATTTAGGCACAGTTGATCCTGATTATACTCCATCAAATGAAGTAACTCAGATATTTTCAAATGCTCAAAACGATACTTATAATTCAAAAGTAGACTTTGGTAATATTATTTATCCTAGAGAAATAAATTCTTCTTTAAGTTTTAAAAATTTAAAAATAGACAAAATCACTAAAACAGATAGAAACTCTGCCGTAAATTTTTTGTTTAATAAAATAATTTTAAGCAAGGATAAAAATATTTATTTAATTGATAATAAAAATGAGAATAATAATTCTGAACTTATGCTAAATCTAAATAGAGATGAAAAAATTCTTTATATTTTTGGTTACAAAGATGAAATTTTTTTAATAACAAATAGATCTCGTATATTCAAGATACAAGATCAAAATGTTATTGATTTTGCTGATTTTGATATTTTTATTAATACAATCCCAATTGTATTTGATAGTAATTTAATAATATTTAGTGTTTTTGGAGATATTCATCAAATAAATTTAAATGATAGCTCTATATCAAAAATAGATAAATTTAATTTAAAACCTGGTATATCAATAAAATCAAACTTATTTGAAGACCAAACAAGCTTATATTATCTCATTAATACCGGTACTTTAATAACTTTTGACAAAAATAATTATGAATACTATGTCAATTATTTATTTGAGGATCTTAATATTCTTTCATCATTAGGAGCTTTTAATGAACTTGTAGATACCCCTTTTAGCTATAATGAGCACTTGTACTTCTTAGATCGTTCTGGAAAAATAGCAGTATATAACCCAACCACCTCTGATATTCTTTGGGAACTTAATATTAATCAAACTATTCTGAGTTATCTCTTTTCCAATGATGGATATTTAATACTAATGACTTTTGATAAAATTTTAACTTTATCTGATAATGGTAAAATAATTAATTCATACAATCATAATAAAGAGTCACCAATATCAATATATAATGTACAAGAAGACATACATTTAATCTCAGCAAATGGTATTAGTAAAATTAATGTAAACGATAAAAGTGAAGTTACTTTATATAAAAATAAATTTACAAGTAACTTAGATATTTATTATCAAGGTCAAAATATATATGTAATTGACGACAAAAGTCTTTTCAGATTAAGTGAATAATTATTTTATTATAGGGAAGGTTAATGAGGGAAAATCATATCTTTTTAATCTTTTTTCTAAGACACATAAGACAATATCTAATCCAAAAGCAAATACCACAATTGATGTAATTAGAAAAAAAATTTTATCAGAAAATTATGAGTACAATATATATGATACACCAGGTTTTTATAAATCTAGTGATTTTACTATTCTTTTAAATAAAATTTCATATCTTAGTTTAAATAATATAACTTTTATATATTTAACCTCATCATTTACTAATGAAGATTTAAAAGTATGCAAACAATTACACTCTAAAAAATTTGATCTTTTGCTTTTTTCATTTAAGAGAATTGATGAAAAAGATTTGATATTAAATTTGTTTGATAAAATTTTTATTAATTATTCAGATAACCTATCAATACTAAAAAAGTATTTATCTAATAAGAATAAAAAACAAACTTTAAATAGTGATTTTATAAATAAAAAAACTGTAGCAATTTTTGGTAAAGAAAATACTGGTAAATCTACACTTTTTAATAAAATAATGAATATGTCACTGTCTAAGACATCACCTCATCTTCATACAACCCGTGACTCAGTTAATTGGGATATAAAGTATAAAAATCAAATCTTAGAGTTTATTGATACAGCTGGTTTTATTAGGAGTAGATCAAATAGAAAAAATCTTGACTTTGAGAGACTTTCCCTTGAACAATCTGAATTTTTTATAAAAAAATCATCATTGATTGTATTGTTATTAGACGCTAATTCTGAGACAAGATTAGATTTATCCTTAATAGGTTCCTTGTCTAAAAGAAACAAACCTTTTTTAGTTTTGGTTAATAAAATTGACTTAATAGAAAATAAATCTTTGTATCAGCAAAAATTTCTTAAATATCTCTCTTCAAATCATAATTACTATTCTTCTTTAAATATATACTTTATATCTGCATTAAATACTTCTAAATCAAAAATACTTCAAATAATAAGTGATCAATTAAATAATAAGTTTTTTTTTAAAACTTCTTATTTGAATAAGATTATCAAATCAGTTAGTGGAGAGCTAGGAAAAATACAGAAAAATTCTAAAGAATTTAAAATCTTCTTTATTACTGCTTTTACAATTAATCAAAAAAATTACTTTAAAATTTCATGTAATTTTTCAAAAAAAAATATTAAACCTCATATTAAAATATTTTTATCAAAAATTTTAATTAGAGAGTTAAATCTCAAAGGAGTAAATTTTAATCTAATTTTTTAATATCGATATTGTTTAATTTTTCTAAGTCTGTTTTTAAGGAATTAAGATAATTTATTAATGACATTTTAAAATTATTTATATGAACTTTATAATGATTATCTTTTTCAAATGATAAAACAAAATGAAACTCATTATTGAATAATGGAATAAGTAAATTAATAAAATAAATAATATTCGTTAATACATTATAGTTTTGTTTAATATAATTGTAGTCATATTGATATGAGATCATATTTAAATCAATTTGATTATTTACTATTACTAATTCATCAATTTTTGAGAATTGATTTTTTATAATTGCCTCAGCCTTAATTAAATCTTCTAATGAATCAAATTTGCTTTGAAGAAGTGTATGATCTTGAGATATGTTTTGTAATTTTTTCTCAGCTAAGATAATTTTATTTGATTTTTTAGATAAGACTCTTTGATCTTCTCCATTTAAAACAATTAAGACCTGATTAAAAGACAATTAGATATTCGAGCCAGCGCTTAGTAAAGATAACTGAGTAATTTTATTATCACCTAATTGGTCGATTAACTTAATTGGGTAATCTCCCGTGAAGTAGTGGTCTGTTAATTGAGGCTTATTATTATCTCTTTTCAAATACCCTAGAGCTATATAAAGCCCTTTTAATGACAGAAATCTTAAACTTTTTGCTTTTACATAATCACATATCTCTTCAACACTTTTGTTTGCAGCTAATAATTCTTTTTTAGTAGGCATGTCAACTCCATAAAAATCTGGGAATTTTATTTCAGGGCAAGCTATTCTCAAATGTACTTCTTTGGCTCCAGCATCATAAAGCATTTTTACAATCTTATGGGATGTTGTTCCACGAACTAACGAGTCGTCTACTAAAATTATTTTCTTATTTTCAATTGAACTTTTGTTTGCATTCAATTTTAATTTAACTCCTAAACTTCTAATTTGTTGACCTGGTTCAATAAAGGTTCTACCAACATAATGGTTTCTTATTAAACCCAAATCAAAATTAATTTTTTTTTGTTGACTGTATCCAATAGCTGCTGCATTTCCTGAGTCTGGCACAGGTACAACTAATTCTGCATCTACATTATCTTCTTTTGCTAATTCTCTTCCTAAATTTTTTCTATACTCATATGCTGTCTTACCTCTCAAAATACTATCTGGTCGTGAGAAATAAATATACTCAAACACACAAGGCCTAGAAGAATGATTTCCAAATGGTTTTAGACTATGTAATTCATTGTTTTCAATATAAACAATTTCACCATTTTCAACTTCTCTTACAAATTCGGCACCAATAATATCTAGTGCACATGTTTCAGAAGCAAGGACAAAGGATTTATTTATTTTACCTATAACCAAAGGTCTGATCCCATAAATATCTCTAGCACCAATTAAAATATTTTTTGTAAGCATTACTAAAGCATATCCTCCTTGGATTTGTGAGATAGCCTCTATAATTTTATCAATATTTTTTTCTTTTTTTGATCTTGCTATGAGCTGCACAATTGTTTCTGAGTCAGAAGTAGTATAAAAAATTGCACCGTCTTCAACTAATTTTTTTCTAAGTGTAATTGCGTTTGTAAAGTTACCGTTATGAGAGACACCTATGCCACCAGCATTAGTATCTGCAAAAAAAGGTTGAACGTTCCTTAATATTTTACCACCCGTTGTGCTGTATCTATTGTGACCAATAGCAAAAGAGCCCGGTAATTTCTTAATTGTATCCTCATTATTAAAATTATCTCCAACTAACCCAAATCTTTTTTCGGAATAATAATTTTTACCATCATAAGAAACTATACCACAACCTTCTTGCCCTCTATGCTGTAGGGCATGTAAACCTAAAGCTGCCAAAGCTGATGCATCATTTATATTTGAAATACCAAAAACACCACACTCTTCTCTAATTTTAGTAGAGTTCGTCTTTATCATTCTCTTTTTCTTGTATAGATGAGTCTTTTTTATTTGTTTTTTCAACTTCAAGATCTTTATACATAAGGTTTTCATATATTGATATGTTTAATTTCATGATTCTATTCTTATCATCAATATAGTTTTTAAAAAAAGCAATATAAGAAAAATAAAAAAGAACTGAAAATAAAATAATTCCATAAATCGCACCAATTATTATATCTAAGATTTTAAACTCAAGTTGAGACGGTGATTTTAAATTTAGTACCTTTTCTAGTATAGAAAAAATAATATAAGTCACTAAAAATAGCACAATAAAAGAAATAATTTCCAAAAAAATTGCATTTTTATTTTGTAATGAAAATAAGTATTCAACATTTAATTTTTCTAAAGAAAAATTAAGAGCCCTCTTATAAAATATGAATGGTAAAGATATAGATAAAATAATTTTTAAACTGTAACTGATTGATTTAGTGGCTCCTTTAATGCCAAAAAAAAATGCAAATAAAACTAATAGTGTTAGATAAATGTAATCAAAATAATTCAAACCTGATAGATACATTTTATTAGTATTTTGCTCCTGAAATGAAGGATTTAAACTTTTTATTTTTTGTCTTGAGAATTTTTTTGCAATCACCTTTATCTTGAATTATTCCATCATCTATAAAATAATAATTGTTTCCAGTCTTAATGGCACTTTTGATGTCATGAGTTATACTTACAGCTGTAATCTTCCTTTTAGTAATTACTTCCAAGATTAAGTCATTAATTTTATCGCTATTTATTGGGTCAAGCCCTGTAGTTGGCTCATCTAGAAAAATTACTTTTGGACTTTTATATAAAGCTCTAGCTAATGCAGCTCTTTTCTTCATACCTCCTGATAGCTCTGAGGGATATCTATCAAATATTGATTTATTTAGACCTACATCATTCATCAGAGAGAGAACTTTTCTTTCAAAATTTGTTTTATTATTAATAAAATCAGTAAAAGCAATATTTTCAGATATTTTTAAACTATCAAAGAGTGCTCCATATTGAAATAACATACTAAATCTATCAATATCTACCTCAGACTTGCCATCATATAAAATAGAACCACTATCAAACCCAAATAATTTATAAATAGTTTTTATTAATACAGATTTTCCACATCCTGATTCACCAAGTATTATAGTAGATTTATTTTTTTCTATAGTAAGACTTATGTCTTTTAAAACAAAATTTTCATTAAATCTTTTTTTTAGATTTTTAATTTCTATTTTCATTAAAAGAATAATTCTGTAAGAAAGTAATTTGATGACAATATTAGAACTGAGGAGATTACAACCGCATTCGTAGTAGCTGATCCAACACCAAATGCACCTTTATCAGAAAATAGACCGCAATAACAACTTACAATTGATATAATAAAACCGAACGTAAATGCTTTAAATATTCCAGATAAATAATCACCTAAACTTAAAAAATCAATTGTATTTAATAAGTACAAATTATCATTAAATCCCAATCTATGCACTGACACTATGTATCCACCCATCACTCCTATAAAATCTACTAATGTAACAAATATTGGTAAAGCCAAAGTTAAAGATAGAACACGCGGTGTTACAAGGTAATTATAATAATTTGTATTAAGTGTCTTAAGAGCATCGATTTGTTCTGTCACTCTCATTGTCGCTATTTCTGCAGCTATAGAAGAACCAACTCTTGCTGAAATCATAAGACCTGTTAAAACTGGTCCTAATTCTCTAGTTAAAGTTAAAACGACGATGTTGGGTATAGCTGACTCAGCAGAAAACCTCGAAAATCCAGTATATGATTGTAAAGCAAGAACCATTCCAGAAAAAATTCCAGTTAAAGCTATAATGGGTATTGATGAAATAAAAGTATTGATTAAATATGTTAAATTATTTTTTAAATAAAATTTTGGCTTAAATAAATATTTGAAGAAAAATAAAATAAATAAAATAAATTTCCCCAAACTAGAGAATAGTTTTATTATAAATTTTCCAATATTTTCAATAAGTTTCATTTGAGATCTTAATTTGATGCATTTTTTTCAATTCCCAAGAATTTGGTATATTTATCATCAAAGTATAACTCAATCTTACCAGTAGGACCATTTCTTTGTTTTGCAATGATTAATTCTGCTTTATTGAAAACTTCTTCATTTCTATCTTTCCATGAGTCGTGTTTTTTTTGATAAGACTCCTGTGTTTCATCCGAACCCCTGGTTGGCTCGTTTCTTTGCAAGTAGTAACTCTCCCTATATATGAACATTACAACATCTGCGTCTTGTTCAATGCTTCCAGACTCTCTCAAATCAGATAGTAGGGGTCTTTTATCATCTCTATTTTCAACTTGTCGAGAAAGCTGAGAAAGCGAAATAACAGGCAAGTCAAATTCTTTAGCAAGTTGTTTTAAATTTCTAGTTATCTCTGAAAGCTCATTAACTCTATTATCTCTATTGCTTTCAGGTTTTATCAATTGAAGATAATCAATTAAAACTAGTTTGATATTGTAATTATTTTTATACCTCCGAAGTTTAGATCTCAATTCTGAAACAGTTAAATTAGGACTATCATCAAAAAAAAAATTTAAATTATTTATTTCTTGGTATGTATTTTGAAGGTTGAGAGAGTCATTTTCATTAAGTTCCCCTTTTCGAAGCTTATCACTAGGTATTTTAGATTGTTCAGCTAATATTCTTAAACCAATTTGCTCAGCTGACATTTCTAAAGAGAACATAACAACAGATCCTTTATCTTCTTCTTGAGAAAAATATTTAGCAGCATTAAAAGCTATGTTTGTTGCAAGTGCAGTTTTACCCATTGAAGGTCTGCCTGCAAGA
>CABXST010000012.1 GCA_902514885.1 uncultured Alphaproteobacteria bacterium
AGGATTATTATCATACCTAGTCCATATCCCTGATCTTCTGGGTATAACTGTTAAAAAAAGCCCATTTGGCTTAAGAATTCTCCATATTTCCTCAATACTACTTTGAGGTTTATCAACAAATTCAAGTAAATGTGTAGATATCACTACATCTACTGAGCTTGGATCCAAAGGTAAGAAATATTCATGAATAATTTGATGATCGAAATCATATTTCTCTTTGACATTACCATCTAAAAATTCTGGCTGCATTGCAGATATTTGTAAATTTTTATTTTGTTTATTTAAAAAAGAAAGGTAGGGATTTGTGTATCCATATCCACAGACAACACTATCATTGATAGAATTTAAATGGCTGTATAATTGATGACGAATATTTCGTTTAACAAGTGTGCCTAACTTTGATTGGTAAAAACTGTAAATATCTGATGCGTTAATATCCATAGTTGTATTTTAACTAGATTTACTTAACATTCTATTTCTTATGCAAAAACCTAATGTGTATTTATTTCCCCAATTAGACGATAATTATGGATATTTAATAAAAAATCCTCATGAAACTAAAGGGGTATTAGTAGACCCCTCTGATCTGAGTATGTGTTTGAAAATTCTTGAACTGAATGACTGCGTAGCAAGTCATATTTTAATTACCCATCATCATGATGATCATATAGCTGCTGTAGGTGAGATTAAATCAAAATTTAATTCTTTAGTTATAGGATATAAAAATGATTCTAAAATTCCTAAACCAGATAAAGAAGTTGTAGATCATGAGACTTTTGAGATATTAGGAAATGAATATAAAGTTATTCATACTCCCGGTCATACACTTCAACATATAAATTTCTTTATGCCTCAACATAATATTTTATTTTCTGGAGATACTCTTTTTAGCATAGGTTGCGGGAGAATGTTTGAGGGAACACCTGAAGTTTTTTGGGACAGTTTGTACAAAATCAAACAATTACCAAAGGATACAAAAATATATTGTGGACATGAATATACTTTGGCAAATGTTAATTTTGCTCTAAGCATTGATCCTAATAACAAGGAACTTCAACAGTATTCTAAGTGGACTTCTCATCAAGAAAATGAACTCCGCCCAACAATACCTACAATGCTCTCAGATCAATTACTATGTAATCCATTTCTAAGGTGCGATGAGGATCAATTTATGAAACTTTATGAGTCTCAAAACGCAATAGAAGTTTTTGCTAAAATGCGCTCTGCAAAGGATAATTTTTAGTAATTTATTTTAATCTTGGTGTTTTAGGTAAATGTGCTAATTTTAAATTAATCATGAAAGACGCATTTCAATTAGATAACGATATAACTGATGCTTTTCAAAAAAAGCAGATGGACAAAGTATGCTCTTTGTACTACGAGGCAGCAAATTACTTTGAAGACAAAGCTGATATTGAAGCAGCTTGTTTCTTCTACACACAAGCATTGGTAATGGCTTTAGAAGAAAATCATGACCTTAAAGAAAAAATTATTTATAAACTTGAAAAATACGGTCGAAGTAAAGACGCAACTTTAAACTAATACACACCTGAGTGGAAAAACCTACCATTCAACTCCCTGAAATATGGCTTAATCATTTAAAAGGAGAGTTTGACCAAGACTATATGGTCAATCTCAAAAAAAAACTTTTAGAATTAAAACAAAATAAAATTATTTACTACCCTCCAGGAAAACAAATTTTTAATGCTTTTAATTTAACACCTCTAAATAATTTAAAAGTAGTTATTTTAGGTCAAGATCCCTATCATGGCCCTGGTCAAGCTCACGGACTTAGTTTTTCTGTCCCAGACTCTGTCAAACCTCCACCCTCTCTTATAAATATTTATAAAGAATTACAGGATGATTTAAAAAAAGAAGTTAACTTTAATAATGGCAACCTAGAAAATTGGGCCAAACAGGGTGTATTTTTGTTAAATACAACATTAACAGTGGAGAGATCAAAACCCCTTTCACATCAAAAAATTGGATGGGATATTTTTACTAATAAAGTCATTTCTGTTATTAGTAATGAATTAGAAAATATTGTTTTCATATTGTGGGGATCATTTGCTCAATCAAAAAAAGAGTATATTGATTCGAGTAAACATCTAATTTTAACAGCGCCTCATCCATCTCCTTTATCCGCCCATCGCGGTTTTTTTGGAAGCAAACCTTTTTCTAAGACAAATGCCTTTCTTAAATCAAAACAAATTGATATGGTTGAATGGTAATGAAGTCTAACGTCGAAAGTTTTGTAGGTTTTGTAGAAAAAGCAGTAATTGCAGTTATTTTAGTAGCTACAATAACAGCCATTCTCTTTGAAATAATGAGAATGATAGATGTTCAATATGTAGAATTAGCTGATTTACTTCTATTATTTATCTACGTTGAGGTAATTGGAATGGTAAGAGTTTATTATGTGTCTAATCGGGTGAGAATGACTTATCCCTTATTTATTGCTATTACCGCTTTATCAAGACTTATTATACTTCAAGGTAAAGACTCAAATCCTGAACTTCTTTTATACGAAGCTGGTGCCATAGTCTTAGTAGCTATTGCAGTCATAATTCTTCGACTAAGATATGTACCGATACTTCGTCCTGTAGAAGATGTCGATGAAATTAAACCTAGAAATACAAAAAAGTAATAACATTGAAAAAAATTGCAGTTATTGGAACTGGGCTTAGTGCGCTTTCTCTAGCTTACCACCTACCCGCTCTGGATATAACTTTTTTTGAAAAATCTTGGAGACCTGGAGGTAGAATAAGTACTAGAAAGCATAATCAATATGCTTTTGATCATGGGGCACATTATTTAAAATTAGACCATGGTATTATAGGTCTTTCTGAATACTTAAATAAAATTGATGCAATTAAAATTTTAAAAGGGCAATTTTGTTCAAATATTTCTCAAAATTCACCGATTGAAGATAAAGAAATTATAGTGGGTAAAGAGGGGAATGAATCAATTCCAATTAACATTCATAAATCACTTCACTATCCAACTTATTTTTCAAAGCAAATAACTAATATTGAGACTATAAATAATGAATATTATTTAATGGCAGGCGATGAGAAATTTGGACCATTTGATTATATTTTTTGCAGCATGCCGTTCGAGCAGTCTAAAACGTTATTAGAAAAATATATCGATTATAGTGACATGCCTGACATCGAGTTTGATGCTATTTGGACCATAATGGTGGCCTTTAATAAGCGACTAGGTGTTCCATTTCAATTTGGATATCACTTAACACCAGAAATAAGTTTCTTAATGAACCAGAATTTTAAACATGAATTTTTTAATGAGGAGTGCTGGGTTATAAATATGAGAGCAGAGTGGACTAAAGAATATTATAATATAGAAAACTATGTGCTCGAAGATTATGTGATTAATAAAATGAAACAGTCTTTTCAATCTGATGCTGGTGCAGTATTTAAAAAATCACACAGGTGGAGGTATTCTTATACTAAAAAAAGTTTAAGGGATATTAAGTCAAAAAGATATATTGAGTCTATTGATCGTCGTTTGTATTCCTTTGGTGACTGGTGTGAAGGTCCAAGTATGCAAGATGCTTGGCTTTCAGGTAAAAAATTAGCTCAGGACTTTACAGAAAATAGCCTAAAACAATAGTGTTTATATGAATTTTGCCTCAGCTAGTGTTGCAGAGAATTTTTATTATAAATTTTTTTCCAATTCAAATAGTCATTATCATTTAGCATAAATCTCATCAGGTTTTTTACGTCATTTTTATCAATTCTATACTGGGTATTGATTGCGCCATAGGGGATCTCATCGTTATGGGCTAAAAACTTTATATGATCTAACTCATATGGAGTTAAATATTTCATTAAACTATGAATATTGGACATAAAAAAAAATTATATAAAAACAATAGAATTGTCTAGTAACTCAAATATTTGTCGCCAAAATTAGTTAAATAATCTTTTTTCTGAATTGTGTTACAAATAAATTTAAAATACTTTTATATTTGAACCAAAGTTTCCATTATTTACAAGAAACATAAAAAACACAAAACTTCCCAGAAATACAAATACAGATAAAATTGAAATAATCTTATAGTAGAGTTTTTTAGATTTACTTAACTCATCCCCATCAATAGCTATATAATTACCAACAAAATAAGAGACAATAAAGATTGCTATAAATGCCAATATAAAACTAATATCCATAATTCTATATTTTTAACCGATTAATCCATAAAAACAACATATCCAAATGCCACAATTATCATGCAATATATAAATAGAGTCTGTTTATTATTGATCCTTTTATTTAATCTTATTTTTTTCTTATCAATTAGATAAATAAGTAAGAAGTAAAGAGGTACCCCCCATAGGTTGATAAGAATATGTACCCATATGGGCATTTCGATAAATTTATCTAACATTTATTATTTTTAAAATAACATTATTGTTATAAAAAAACTTATGAAATTTATAATTTTATTCATTCTTACATTTACTTTTTGTGTTCAGGCACAATCTGATGAACTGATTTGTAATAAGATATTTAATGAAATTACTGAAAAATCCTCCATAAAAAATACCTCTCCAGGTGTCATTGAACTACAAGTTAAAAATGATCTTCTGAAATCTTTCATTTGGGACTCACAAAAACTGGAAATGCATTTTGAAATACTTTTTGATCATGATTTTGACTTAAAAATTGGATCTAAAGGCTATTCAGACATAAATAATGCAGTTTTTTTTGAATTAGACAAAGATGATGGATATTTGTATCAATATTTAAAAAGTGGTGTGAGCTACAAATGTTCAGCTAGTAAATGAAAATTTGAGACGTAAAAATTTTATAAAGTATTAAATGCTAATAAATCATTTAATTTATTACAATTACCATAAAAAGTTGTTTTTACACTAGTACTATTAGGGAAAAAAATATTTCTCTCATAACGGTAGATATTTTTATAAAGGATTAGTGTATTAAAAGAAAAATCAGTCTCAATTCTAAAATGATAACTCACTTTATCCTCTCCCATGTAGTCATAATTTAAATCTTGATAACTCTCTTTAAGAAAAGATAATTCTTTATTAAAAGTATATTCAAATTCACTGATATTAGACTCTTCAAAATTTATAAATTTATCATCAACATAATCAATTAAGGAATTTTCTTCACATATTAATTTAATATTTTGGCCAAATACTAGTGAAGGAATAAATATTAAAATATAAATTAGCTTCATAGTTAATCCATTATACTTGCTTTAAATCCATACTCAGAGATAGCTTTTTTTCGAAAAAATCCTTCAATTTTAATCATTGTCATAAAGTCATTGGTGCATTTAAGAAGAGCTTTGAATGGCTTTGCAGATCCCTTGCAGCTTACGTCTTTTCCATTTGCGTCATGAGTTTCACCGCAGGCACAGGTGTATTTAATAGACCCGTAACCATTAAGTCTAAGTAAGTGGGCTGCTTGTAAAGGGTTGTTTTTTAGTTTTTCTCTAACTTCAGCTTTGCTGGTTAATATCTCCATTTAGGATATTGATTTTATTTAATCCCCTCTCATTATCCACATAAAAAATGTGGCTAAGAGAATAAGAGATATAGTCAAATCTATCCAAAGAGTTCCAGTGAACATATAATTTTAATTCTCACTTGGAAGGGCATTTTCTTCTCTCATCAAGATGGGTCTACCGTCATGCGCTGTATTTAGAGGGATAATTTTACCCTGATATCTGACACACAGAGTGGGAGCATTTCTTACTTCGTCTCCTAAATTAACCTCTAAATCAACAATGATTAATTCTGCGCTATCCAGTATTTTCAATATTCTCATAAATTTAGTTCTCCAATACTACTTTTTATGTTCAAAGTAATATTTAGATCTTACCTAAATAATTTAAGGATATATGCTGGCTTAAAAGTACTGACTAATTTTCTACGCAGACATCTTTAATAACTGGTGTATTAGTGCATTCAACACATTTAGTAATTTGAACTACACATCCATCAGCTAGCTGAGATACTTCAACCTCTTTGTTACATTTAGAACAAATTGATGAAACAGATAAGTCACACTTTGGGCATGATATTGTTTGTAAATTTTCCATTGCCATTTGTACTGTTATAATACATTTTTAGATGAATAATGAAATACATTCCTAAAAAGTAAAAAAAGATAATAAATACAATGTTTTTATATAACTATTTTTAATTTTATGGAATAAATCTAAGAATATACCCATTAAATAAATGAACTTAGTAAAATCACTTATTGAAAATCATAATATGATACCCCACCCAGAGGGAGGGCATTTCGTCGAAGTCTATAAAAATAAGGATGTTAGTCACATATATTTTTTGCTAGAGGAACAGGAACATTCCCATTGGCATCGAATAACCAAAAACGAAACAATACACTTTTATACAGGAAGCCCCTTGAATATATTTACATCAAAAAATGGTGAGGAATTTGAGATAAATACAATTGGATCTCAATATAAGTATATGTTCACTATTGAAAAGAATACTTGGTTTGCCATGAAATCAACTGGATCGTTTAGTCTAATTGGTTGTACAGTAGCACCTGCATTTGAATTTGATGATTTAGAGCTTGCTCCAAAAAACTGGAAACCAACAAAGTTTAATCAAAAATTATGATAGAAAGATTATAAATTGAACGCAGAATTCATTGTAAATACATTTTGGTTTCTTTCGATATTCACAGCAGCGGTTTACATATTAAAAAAAAGATATATTAACAAAAAAGAGTTTTCTTTGATTAATAAAGTTTTCAAATTAAGTTTATATTTGACAATATTATTTTGTTTTGCTGGACTATATTTTATGCTGACAAAATATTAATATAAATTCTAGTCAAAAATTTAATTAAAAAATATTTCAATCAATTTTTTGATACCCTATTCTTCCAAAATTATTACTTCTTGAGATTCAAAATCGACACCAGCATTTGATCTTAGATTTTCAATTTCTGGGTCTTTAATAGCTTCTTGCATTTTTTCCATCGACTCAACTTCAACCACCTGGTAAACCTTATTTTCATCACCTTTAGGGTGACCCCAAGCTAAAACTTTCAAGCCATGTTTTTCTCTTAAAGCATCAGCACTAACAAAAGCATCTCTCCACTTTGGATAGCCATCAGTAATTTTTGCACTTATAATTATTTTCATTTACTCCTCCTGAATTTAAATTTAGCATTTACTAAGCTAATTTAAATTACAAATATCAGGAGAAATAAAAATGAATATATGTGTTGTTTCTACATTCGATGGAACAAAAAAAGATTATTTAAAATTATATGACTCATTTAAGGATGATATTGCGAAGTATACGGATGGATTTGAAATGGGCTTTGTCAGGGATGGAAAAGTAATAGTTTTAGCAAATGTTACAGATGAAGAGAAATTTTATGCAATTTTTTGATGATCCAAGATCTAAAGAATTTGATGCTAAATTCAATAATGTTATTAAATATATAAATTAGAAGAAATGTAAATAAGCTAAAGTTTGGGATATAGCTCTTCCGAGAAAGAACTACGTTAAGAGTTCGGAATGGTGATTTTAATGCATAAATTATAAATATTTACACATATTTATATAAAAATTGAGTGTATATAAATTTTAAAATGTATAAAAAATAAATTCAAGAATAATTAAAATTAATTCAAATAAATAATGTCTGTTATAAAAAAATTATCTTAGATTTTAATTTCAAAAAATTTTAAATAATATTGATTTTATTGGATTAAATATTTGAAAAATATAATTTACACATAAATATTAAAATAATTTGTGTATTATAAAATAATAATATAACTTATCTACTTTTATGCAAAATATTAAAATCAAACCTTGGAACGAAATAAGTCAATATTATAAGGAGAAATTTAAAAATGAGACTGATTATCTCTCTTTTTTGAGAGATGTTGTTTTACAAGATACTAAATCAAGAGAGAAATATACTTCACAAACAAAAGATAAAGTGGTTGAAGGAATTATATGGGCTAGAGAGTTCTCAAAGTTTCATCAAAAGTATAAAGATGGTTATCCCTACAAATTTACAAAAAATAACACAATTTTGAATATTGGGCACCAAACGACTTATTCTATTAAGCCACAATTTGCTGCCTACCATATAGTCAGGAAAATTATGAGAAATTGGTTGATAAAGAGACTTAAGGATGAATATGACCAAGGAAAACCGGTTATCTATAATCCTCCTAAAGGTCTCAATCAAGGTGAAAGTAACTTTATCACAAGGCGTACAAAAGTTGCTTATCTAGTGTATATGGGTGATTTGGCAGTTAAAGATAATTTACTCTACTCCATTAGAAATGATAACACTCTTGTACCTAAGCCAGCTTCGCTTTCATGGTGTGTATCACTATTTGATAATAAATATATCTCAGATGGCATACTTACTTATCCTAAAGATTTAGGGCCCCTGAATGAAAATATATTGTCTAATAACCTATCCTTATAGACCTCAGAATTATAATTATCTGGAATGAAATAATCTCAATTACTAATTTGTGTTTATAACGACTAGGTAAAATAATATAAAGTATGATTATGATTGAGACACAAGATTTTCTCTTCATGAAGTGTCTTCAAGAAAAAATATGTAAAAGACACGTTAATCTAGAGATAGAAAGTAAAAATACAGATTGTGGTTCTGTAGTTTCAAGAGTAGTTATCAATGCATTTGATTTGGATGAAATTTCATTTTTAACAGGGCTCAATTTTAATATTGTCAGAGATACTGGAGAAAAATTAATAAAAATGAATTTAGCAAAAAAAATTATATGGGAAGATAAAGATAATAATGAAGGTCGATATCTTTGGTATTTATCAGAAAAAGGTGAAGAGTATCTATCAGATAATTGAAAGTAAATACCCCTATGGCACATGCATGGGGGTATCACAAAAGTATCACAACTGGTAAAAAATTATTGTTTCAGTTACCTAGCTATACTAGTATTACTACTGGAAAATTGTTGAGAATAAACGCTTAAACAATAAGGGGCCATAGCTCAGCTGGGAGAGCGCTACGCTGGCAGCGTAGAGGTCAGGGGTTCGATCCCCCTTGGCTCCACCAAATTTCTGTGTCTTATATCTTTTTAGAATTCAATCCAAAAAAACTTTAGAAAAATTAATTATCAATATTTTTGAAAATTTTATTTAATATGTTCTGAAAATATCTATTTTTCCCATGTGATTAACAGAGAGGTAGTTACTGATATTGTGCATTGGAGTGAAAGAACCTTCAGTTTTAGAACTACAAGAAATTATCCGAATAAGTTCAACAATGGAGAGTTTACAATGATTGGTCTAGAAACTGATAAAAAAAACATTATGAGAGCTTATTCTATTGCATCAGCAAATCATGAGAATTTCCTTGAATTTTTATCGATTAAATTAGACAAAGGTCCACTTACTTCAAAGCTTCAAAAGATAAAAATTGGTGATGAGATATTAATTCAAGATAAATCAACAGGAACTCTAGTGATTGACTATCTCAAACCAGGAAGAAACTTATACTTATTATCCACTGGAACTGGTCTTGCCCCATTCATATCTATAATAAAAGATCCACTGACATACGAAAGATTTAATAAAGTTGTTTTAACACATACAGTTCCAGATTCATCACAACTAGCCTATTTAGAGGAACTAACTTTATTTAATAAAAGATGGGATATTATTACAAATAATAATTTTACTTATTTCAATACACTTACAAGAGCTCCATGGGACAACATAGGAAGAATTACGCAATGGGTAAAAGAAGATAGACTTCATAAAGCCATAAAATTTGAGCCCATAAATCCACAATTAGATAGGTTTATGGTTTGTGGATCTTTAGATTTTAATAAGGAGTTGATTGAATATTTTTCTCATATTGGATTGTCAGAGGGCAACACTTCCACACAAGGAGAATATTTGGTAGAAAAAGCATTTGTTGAGAAGTAATTGCCCTTAGCCTATAGATAATAGATATATTTATTTAGTGTAATTTTTTGCCTCCTCAGACCCGCCAGTGGCATCACCTTTACTATAGGAATGTTTACCAGTACCAGCCAATTCACCGTTTGAAACAATCGTATACTCAGTTCTTTGTGAATTACCATCAAAGAAACACTCTAATATTTCTCTAACACCTGCGGCATATCTTGCTTGAGCAGATAGAGAAGTACCTGAAGTATGAGGGGTCATACCTTGATTTGGCATAGTCCTCCAAATATGATCATTTGGTGCTGGTTGAGGAAACCACACATCTCCTGCGTAACCAGATAGTTGTCCTGACTTTAATGCGTCTGCAATAGCATCTTTATCACAAATTTTTCCTCTAGCTGTGTTTACAATGTATGCACCTTTTTTCATTTTACTGATTAACTCCGCATTAAACATGTGTTCAGTTTCAGGATGCAATGGGCAATTTATTGTAACCACATCACACACTGACACAAGTGATTCAACACTATCATGAAACGTTAAATTTAATTCACTTTCGACACTCTCAGGTAATCGATGTCTATCAAAATAATGTAAGTGAGTATCAAAAGGTTTCATTTTTCTTAGTGCATCTAAGCCAATTCTTCCAGCTGCAACAGTTCCGATGTGCATACCCTCAACGTCATATGATCTTTTCACGGCGTCAGCTATATTCCATCCTCCAGCTTTTACAATAGCATGCTGGTTATGATAATCTCTTACCATCGATATGATCATCATTACGATATGCTCAGCTACTGATCTTGAATTACAAAATGTAACTTCCATGACGTCAATTTTGTGATCTATCGCAGCTTGTAAATCTACGTGATCAGATCCAATCCCTGCAGTTATAGCCATTTTCAAGTTTGGTGCTGTTTCCATTTTTGCTCTTGTTAAATAATAAGGCCAAAATGGTTGAGAAATAACAATATCAGCATCTTTTAACTCTTTATCAGCTTGACAACCTTCACCATCTTTATCACTAGTGACAACTAGCTCATGACCCAAATCCTCTAGAAATTTTCTAAGTCCAAGTTCACCTGACACACATCCTAATAATTGTCCGGGGTTAAAATCTATAGATTTTGGTGTTGGAAGTGTTTGGCCATCTGGATATTTTTCAATTTTTGGAATGGTGCTTAAGGGATAGCTTTCGGGCATTCCACCAGTAGGGTCGTCGTATAAAACACATAGTATTTTCATTTTTTTTTCCTTTTTTTTACCTGAATTGGTACTTTTAAAAAAATTATTTAATATTTTTAACACTTAAATAAAGTAATAATTTTAAGTTAAAAAAACATTTAAAAAAAAAATAAATAACGAAATCAATAATTTTAAATGTTTTAACTAATTAATTACAATTAATTTTATCTATAAAATTTTTTTACAAAGAAATTTGCATTAAGAATTAATATTAATAGAATTATTTAGTATGATATTACAATCAAGTCCTAATTGTAAATAAAACATTAGATTTAATTAATATTTTGAATTGTATTACAGAAAAATATATATTTCATAAAAATTTTAAATAGTTGGAAAGAAGAAAAATTTTTCTATTATTTTATTATTGAAAAAAATATTTATTATTTATGGTCACCACAACACAAAAGACTCTTTTAATGCTGAAATAAGAAATACTTTTATAAAAGAAGCAGAAACTAATGGTCATACTATTGATTTAGTAAATTTATTTGATGAAAAAATTCAATTACCTTTTTATGATCAAAATATAAACCCTCCACCAAAATTGGTCATAGATTATAGAAAAAGATTAGAAAATTCTGATGTAATGTTTTTAATTGGTGCATGTCATAATTTAAGGCTAAATAGTATATTAGAAAATTGGATAGATTGGGTGCTTCACCCAAAGTGGTTTTTTTCTTACAGATCGATGTTTCCAACTAGTAAATTTTTTAAAAATTATGGATACCCAGTACCAGGAGCAATGAAAGGAAAACTAGGAATAGTATCTATAACCTATGGGGGGCCATGATAAGTTATTGGAATTTTAGTTTTTTTGATAACATACCTTTTAGGAGAATAAAAAAATCTGTATTTAAACTAGGAGGTTTAAGGACAAAATATATAAGATTTTACTCCGTTTTACCAAATTTAGACAAAAACACATTTGATAAACACATGAAGAGAGTAAAAAAATTACAAAAATCTATTTAGAACTATGGGGTTTTCAACTAAATTTAAGATTATTAAACAGATTTTGAGTAAAAAATTAATTTTTAATGCATTGGTTTCCAGTTTTGGGGCATTTTTATGTATATCATTTTTAGCTTTTTTAAACGGTATTGATGAGTCTACATTGTGGTTAATACCTCCTTTTGGTGCCTCTATGGTTTTAGTAATGTCTGCTCATGATAGTCCCTTAGCACAGCCTAAAAATATTTTTTTTGGTCACACATTGTCTGCTCTTTCAGGAGTAGCTGTATATGCCTTCATTGGGTCAAGTTTTTTAACAATTGGTATCGCAATTGGACTAGCAATTTTTGTAATGATAATAACTAAAACAGTTCATCCGCCAGCTGGTGGGAACCCAATAATAGCAGTGATGGCTTCGAAATCTTATGAATTTATATTTATACCAGTTGCTTTGGGAGCCTTAATAATAATAATATTTTCTTTGCTATATAATAAATCCATTAAACGAGAATATCCTTCAAAAAATATTAAATAAAAAATTTTAGATTTTTTTGAGTTTTTTTTCGTTCAAAATATCAGCAAAATTGTGGTTTACATCTCTATGTCCAGCCTCATCATCTCTGATAACTTGAACGACATTTTTTAATTTAGAATTTAGGGGCAAATTCCAATAATTTATTGCAATCTCAGGAGCTTTTGTATTTTCTATTTTACCATTATCTATTTCTTTAAGATATTCTGTATAGCTAATTACAGCTTCTTCTTCAAAATAACCAACTATTCTGTGAGCTGTTCTTTGTGAAACTATATATATTATTAAATACATTATTATGAATATGAATTGTGCGAATAAAATTATCAAGCGCTCAGCTAAAGTAGGCTTAGCTATTTCGATAAATGTCATTAAATGCATTCTTTCATTTTCAGCTTCATCTAAAAGAGTTTTTATCCAACCTTTGTCGTCCTGCATTTTCCTTAAAGATTTTAAGTGAATTAACATACCTGCAACCATACCCGGAACTGCTGCTACTGTTTCTAAAACCACAGCTCTATGACCATATTTTTTTTTAAAAAAAGTATCAGCTAAAAATCTCAGAAACTTAGTGAAAATTAATGCTATGCGGTCACTAAAATTTTTTGGAGTATAATGTCTAGTTGAGCTCATGTAGTTAAAATTTTTAAAATTTAAGTTTTTTTAAAATAATTACTCAAAATTATTTTGTTTAGATTAAAATAAATATTAAACAAAACATTTGTATAAAATTTAAAATGACCGATAAAAGATGAGAATACTTGAATTTTTGGTGCAAATTTTGGTCACTATATTTATTTATAAGAGGCATTAATAAATAATTTGAAATAAAAAAAAGTATTGCTGTAAGAGAAATAAGGTAAAATTTAATCTCAAAGATATTTAAATAAATGAAAATAAAAAAAACAACCAAGCTTAAGGCTAAGTTTATAAGATAATAATAAGGAAAAATTTTCCTTATGAAAACACTATAACTCTCTTTATCTAATGAGGAAAAAGCAACAGGAGCAACAACAAAAGAAAAAAAAATCATTATTCCAAGAATCGTACTGATGATATAAAGACTAATATTGAAGATCATGCTTTATATAAATAGACCAAATTTTAAATTTATCATTTTAAATTTTAAATATATTTTGTCACGGTTAAAGATCCTTGGTTAAAAAAATTTATTAATATATTATTTAAATCATGAATGAAGATGTTCTAGATAGACTTTTTTCTCTTGAATTTTTAGGGACGTGGTTAATCACTTTATTAATAATTGTTTTTATAGTTTATGCATCCTATAAAATTTTTAATATTATTTTTAGATCAGAGATATATTTTAAAAAATCTGCTATAAGTTATTTTCTGATAGCAATATTTATATTTGGTTTTGCAATCTATTTTTACACCTAATTATTGAAATTCTAAGCTATTGAAAATGCTTTAATTTTTTCAAAAGGCATGTGATCAGCAATATCACTTTCTCCATAATAAACATCCTCAACTATCCCTTCCTCGTTAATTAGAACATCAACTGGAACAATATCTACGTACCCTTTAAACTGAAGGGGTAAATAACCTTTTATTCCTGCTAAAAAAAATTTATGAACTTTAAAAATAAAAGCAGAGAAAAGTTTTCCGTAAGATCTCTCAACGTCATACTTTATAAAATATTTGAAACTTTCATCTGCAAGAACAGTAAATGGCAAATTATGTCTATCCATATTTTTCTTTAAAAAATCAACTGGAGCATGAAAGATCCCTACCATTGTAAAATTTTCACCAAATTCTTGATATTTTTTTACAAACTCATTAATTCTTAAATTACAAACAGCACAGGAAGCGTGTCTATAAAAAGTTAATAATACTTTTTTACCTTTTGTACTAGAAAGTTTAAATGTGTTTCCGTAAGAGTCAGGTAATTCTATGTCTTCTATTTTATCACCTTTATTAATTTTCATAAATTTTCTCCTTTCATACAGAAATTATTTAATTATTTAGAAGTATAATTATAATTTTAATTTTTAGATATGCAAAATGCTCAAGTTAATTATGAAATTAAATATTTAATAAAAGTGATATTAGAATGTAATATTGAAGAATTAATTAAATATTTTAGTTCAAGATCAAGGAGAGGTTCTAAATGAGCATAGCAAGAATAACAACAGTGAAAATGGATTCAAAGGAGGCAGCTGATGATCAAACTCAAGGATACGTTCAGAATGCTCCATCTGAATTTCCACAAGCAAGTCAGTTAATTGGTATTAGAATTGATGATGTAACCTTAATGGCTGTCACAATTTACCCAGATACCGAAACCATGAAAGCAGCAGATGCAGCAAGGGAAAAAAGATTAAATACTAATGTAGATAATAGGGTTTCAGTCGAAACATTTGTAGGTGATGTCACTCTCGATCATCATAATCACTAAAGTGAGATGTTACTTGACGGAATAAAAGCCTGTAGTTCTCCTACAGGCTTTATAAATTTTTAGACACCCCATCTCATAGCAGCAGTGTGAACAGAGGAGTCCCAATGCTTAACAAGCTCTTCATCAAGTTTAGTAAGGGTAATTGAAGCTCCTTGCATTTCAAGAGAAGTGCAATAATTTCCAACCAAAGACCTTGAAATCTTTATATTTTTTTTATCTAACATATTTTTAGCATTATCATAAATTAGGTATAACTCAGTTAGAGGGGTTCCGCCCATACCATTCACAAATAATAGTATTTCTTCGTTAGCCTCGGGTTTTAAATCCTCATTAATTGCCTCTAATAGCTCGTTTGTAATCTCTTGAGCAGATTTCATTTTATCTCTTCTTCTTCCAGGCTCGCCATGAATTCCTACACCAAATTCCATTTCATCATCTCCAATATCAAAGTTTGGTTTTCCCGCTGCTGGAACTGTACAACTTGAAAAGGCAACTCCCATAGATCCTGAATTTTTATTAACCTTATCTCCTAAAGCTTTACACTCCTGTAAACTACCGCCATGCTCTGCTAAAGATCCAACTATTTTTTCAACAACAACAGTAGCAGCAACACCTCTTCTACCAGTTGTAAATGAAGAGTCTTCAACAGCAACATCGTCATTCGTTAATACAGACTCATTGGGGCCTTGTATCATCTCAGCGGCCATTTGGAAATTCATAACATCACCTGAGTAATTTTTAACGATAAAAAGGACACCTGCACCGCTATCTACTTTTTCAGCAGCAGCTAACATTTGATCTGGTGTCGGTGAGGAGAATACAAATCCTGGGCAAGCTGCATCTAGCATTCCGTATCCAACTAATCCGCCATGCATAGGCTCATGACCACTGCCTCCTCCACTTATCAAAGCTACTTTTCCCTCTTTTGTGGGAGTGACTCTGGTTATAAAATTTGGATCGTAATGACAACTAACAATGTCTTGGTGTGCAGCACCAAAACCTTGTAGGCTCTCCTTTAAAAAGTCATCTGCTGAATTCATAAATTTTTTCATAGTTTCCTCCTAGCTATTTATAACTGACTCACAGACAGTTTTTATCATTAATTGTGAGGACCGGGCACCGGGATCAATATGGCCCCTTGCTCGCTCCCCTAAAAAAGAAGCTCTTCCTTTTGTAGCCAAGAGATCTTTCGTCGAAAACATCCCTTTTTCCGCTACTTCTGCAGCTTCTTTTAGTATTTCTTTAAGGTCTTTATCCTCTTCAACACCTTTTTTGAGGCAATTAGAAACAGGTATTAAAACATCCATCATTGTTTTTTCTCCCACATCAGCTTTGCCTCTTTGTTTGACAGCTTCCACACCCTCTGCAAAGATTTCTATAGCTTTTTTATAATCAACACCTTCATCAATAGCATTACCTTTAGCCATAGTCATAAATAACGTTCCAAATAATGCTCCTGATGAGCCACCTATACCAGAAAGGACCTTCATCGCAATTTGATTTAATGCCTTAGACATTTTTAGATCTTTTATGGTTGGTTCTAATTCTATAACGAGTTTTATTCCTCTTTGAATATTAAAAATATGATCGCCATCCCCTATTTCTTGATCTAATTTTTCAATTTCAGAGGAATTGTCGTTAATGACAACTTGTATCTTCTTTGCAGTATCGATAAGAAAATCTACACTCATTGAACACTCACTCCTTTGTCATTAAAAAATAAAACTTTACTACTATCGATTGCAAAATTTATTTCATCTCCACGTTCTCCTTGAAATAATCCTTGATATAAAGATAAAATCTCCAATCCTTTATATTCTAACTCCACAACTGTTTCAGCTCCTAAGGACTCTATTGTTTTAATAGAACCGATGAGCTCTCCTTGACCTAATTTAATATGCTCAGGTCTTAATCCTAATTGGCTAGCCTGATTTGGTGACGAGGTATTAATTGAAGTTTTATCTAAAATATTAATTTTAGGAGATCCAAGTCTGTTTGCTACATAAATTGATTTAGGATTATTATATATTTCTTCAGGTGTCCCTATCTGGGCAATCTTTCCATTTTCCAAAACACCAATTTGATCAGCCATAGTAGTGGCCTCGGCTTGATCGTGAGTTACATAAAGAATAGTTGAGCCTAAATTTAACTGAATTTTTTTTAATTCTACCCTTAAGCTTTCACGAAGTTTTGCATCTAGAGAAGATAGTGGTTCGTCCATCAAATAAATGCTTGGATTTCTAACCAAAGCTCTACCAATAGCAACTCTTTGCATTTCACCGCCTGATAACTCTGTTGCTTTATTGTTTAGTTTTTCAGAAATCTTCAACATTTCCGCTATTTTTTTGACTTTTTCATTAATTTCAGACTCGGGGACTTTTCTTAAAGGAGATCGAAGTGGAAAAGCTAAATTATCATATACTTTGTAGTGTGGGTACAAGGAATACTGTTGAAAGACAAATGCTGTGTCCCTTGCGGCTGGCTGAGACTTAGTAACATCTTCATCATCAAAAAAAATTTTTCCTTGATCTATTTTTTCAAGCCCTGCAATTGATCTAAGTGTGGTTGTTTTCCCCGCACCTGTTGGTCCTAGTAAAATAAAAAACTCACCATCTTTTACTGTAAAGCTTATATCATCTAAAGCTTTGATTGTTTTATCATATATTTTTGTAATATTTTGCAATTCTACTTTTGACATTAATTCATAAACTCACTTTGAAGTGCCATATCATTTGATCCATCAAAAATTATTTGATTATTATTAAGTGTATCAAATTGAATTTGCTCATTAATTTTAACTTGCGTGTCGCTATCTACTCTTATCTTTATATTTCCTAGTTGAGTTTCAATAGTAAGTATTTTTCTAGAACCTAAATACTCCACACCAAAGATATTTCCTTTTACTCCATTTTCAGATACTAACCTTAAATTTTCTGGTCTTACTCCTAAAAAATTTTCATTTGAATTTGTGCCTTCTCTTTGTTCAGGTATTTTTAAAGAGGAGTCTAGTAATTTGATACTTGATTGATTTGGAGTAATTTTTTCCTTAATTGGGATAAAATTCATACCCGGTGATCCAATAAAATTTGCTACAAATTTAGTTTTTGGTTTATTATAAATAATTTTTGGGGAGTCAGCTTGTAATACTTCTCCTTCATTCATTACTGCTATTCGATCTGCCATTGACATTGCTTCTTGTTGATCGTGTGTTACGTAAACTGTAGTCGCGTCTATATCATCATGGAGTTTTCGAAGTTCTAAACACATTAATTCTCTGAATTCAGCATCTAGTGTGCCTAAAGGCTCATCCATTAAAAATGCCTTAGGTCTTCGAACAAGCGCTCTACCTAATGCAACTCGTTGACGATCTCCTCCAGCTAATGAGGATACTTTTGATTTTAATAAATGATCAATTCTTAGAAGCTTTGCAGCTTCCATAACTTTTGCATCAACTTCAGTCTTGGAAAACTTTTGCATTTTTAAAGGAAAAGCTAAGTTATTTCTAACGTTCATGTGTGGATATAAGGCAAAAAGCTGAAAAACAAAGGCTATATCACGTTGAGAGGCTCTCAAATAACCTACATCCTCTTTATCAAGTAATATGTTTCCTGAGGTTGGTAGCTCTAATCCTGCTATCATCCTTAAAGTTGTCGTTTTCCCGCAACCTGATGGACCTAGTAGCACGAAGAATTCTTTATTTTCAATTACAAGATTAGAGTTTTTTACTGCAACAAAGTCACCAAAAGATTTATGTAAATTTTTAATTTCTATCTCTGCCATGACTAATCTGGAAAATGACTTGTGATAACAAATCCAATGGTCCCAATGAGAATTACGATAAAGGAATAGGTATACATCCACATTGCAAAAGGTTGCATTAACATAAATACACCTAACAAAATCAAAACAGTTGATGCATTTTCCCAAATAGACCTTCTAAATATTCTTCTTAATAAACTTTTTTTCTCACTCATTATTTTCTTACGGCTCCAAATGTTATACCTCTTAGCAGATGTTTTCTTAACACCACAGTAAATATCATTACCGGTATTAAAAATAATGTTGTACCTGCTCCTATAGCAGGCCAGTCTAAGCCCCCCTCTCCTATTATCGTAGGAATGAATGGTGGGGCTGTTTGTGCATTAAATTGTGTTAGTAAAACGGCAAATGCATATTCATTCCACGAAAAAATCATACAAAAAATAGCAGTTGCTGCAATACCTGTAGTTGCCTGCGGAAGTACTACTTTGAAAAATGCTTGCATTCGAGAATATCCATCTATCATGGCTGCCTCTTCATACTCTCTTGGTATTTCATCCATGAAACCTTTTAATAACCATACAGATAAACTCAAGTTTACAACCGTATATAAAATTATCAT
>CABXST010000013.1 GCA_902514885.1 uncultured Alphaproteobacteria bacterium
TGGACAAATTATCGTTATTGATGAGTTTTCTGGAAGATTATCAGAGGGACGAAGATTCGGTGAAGGTCTTCATCAATCTTTAGAAGCCAAAGAAAACCTTAAGATACAGGAAGAGAGTATTACTCTTGCCAGCATTACCTTTCAAAATTATTTTAAAAAATATCAAAAAATATCTGGAATGACTGGAACTGCTCTAACTGAATCTGAAGAGTTTTTAGAAATATATGGTTTAAGCGTAATTGAAATACCTACTCATAAACCAATGATCAGGATTGATCAAAATGATCAAATTTATAAAACCCCTGATGAAAAATATAAAGCAGTACTAGATTTAGTAAAAGATAAGTATGAAAAAGGTCAACCAATCTTAGTAGGTACAACCTCAATTGAAAAATCTAATTATATTTCAGATATTTTAAAGACTAACAAAGTTCCTCATAATGTTCTGAATGCAAAAAATCATGAAAATGAAGCCGAAATTATTGCCCTAGCAGGTAAACCATTTCAAGTAACAGTAGCGACTAATATGGCAGGAAGAGGTACTGATATAAAATTAGGCGGAAACCCAGATATTGATACAAATTATGATGATAATGATTATCAAAAAGTTATTGATTTAGGAGGATTGTGTATTTTAGGAACTGAGAGACATGAAAGTAGGAGAATAGATAATCAATTAAGAGGAAGATCAGGCAGACAGGGAGACCCTGGGGAAAGCATATTTTTTGTTTCTTTGGAAGATGACCTAATGAGAATTTTTGGATCAGAAAAACTTCAATCCATGCTGTCAACTTTAGGGCTTAAGCAAGGAGAAGTTATAGAACACAAATGGCTGACATCATCAATTGAACGCGCTCAAAAAAGAGTTGAAGGTCATAACTTTGATATTAGAAAGCAATTATTAGAATTTGATAACATAATAGATAAACAAAGAAATATAATTTACTCAAAAAGAGAGACCATCATTAAAGAGGATATTATTAGTTTTATACAAGAAACTGAAGACGAGTTTATTACCAATTTACTAGAAAGTGAAAAAGAAGAGATAAAGAATTTCTCAGATATATTGTCTTTTATTGATGAGCAAAAAAATGAGGATAAAGAGCACTATTTATCGTCATTTAAAAAAATTAAAGATGAAAACTATGCAAAGCATACCAACGCTTATATTTACATATTAAGACAAGTAAGCCTCTCTATTTTAGATAAAAATTGGCATAACCATATACAGGAACTTACTAATATTCGTATGTCTGTTAGCCTTAGTGGCTACGGTGGTAAAGACCCTGTAAATGAATTTCGTAAGGCATCTCTTGGAGCATTTAATCAATTAATATATGAGATACAAAAGCAAATGGTATTGGTGTTAAATAATATACGAGTTGAAAAAAAGAACGAAAACGAAAAAGTTGAAACGAAAGAACCTATCAATAAAAAGATTGGTAGAAATGACCCTTGTCCATGTGGATCAGGAAAAAAATATAAACAATGTCACGGTAGTAATAACTCAAACAATATAATTTAAGTATCGATTATTTCTTTTTCTTATCAACTCATCTTTTGTTAGTAGTTTAAGATCTTCAATACTCTTAACTAACGCTTTTTTTAGATCAGAGGAAACTTTTTCATAGTGCCTGTGTGCACCACCTACGGGTTCCTCAATAATTTGATCAATAATTTTTAATTCAAGACAATCTTTTGCAGTTATTTTTAGAGAATTAGATGCCGTCTCAGCAAAATCAGATGATTTCCAAAGTATAGACGAGCATCCCTCAGGAGAAATTACAGAATATATTGAATTACTAAGCATGATAACTATATCGCTCGTAGCCAGTGCAATTGCTCCTCCAGATCCGCCCTCACCTATTACCACAGAAATACAGGGAGTTTCACAATTTAAGGCAACTTTCATTGATTGAGCTATAGCCTCAGCTTGACCTCTTTCTTCAGCGTCCTTACCAGGGTAAGCACCAGATGTATCAATAAAACAGATTAAAGGTAAATTCAACTTTGATGCTAGTTTCATAATTCTTTGAGATTTTCTATAACCCTCAGGTTTAGCCATACCAAAATTATGTTTTATTCTAGTATTCATATCATTTCCCTTTTCAGTGCCTAAAATAATGACAGGTAATTTGTCTAAAAATGCAAAACCAGATATGATTGCATTATCCTCTGAATAAAGTCTATCTCCATATAGCGGAGTAAATTGTGTAAAAATACTATTTATAAAATTTTTTGTTTTAGGTCTATTAGGGTGCCTTGCAAGTTTAACTATTTGCCAAGGAGATAAGTTTGAATAAATCCTATTTAGCTCAATTTGTTTTTTTTTCTCAATACTATTAATTTTTCCATCAACATCTATTTCACTCTCTTTTGATAATTTGATTAAAGATTGGATCTCAATATCAAATTTCTCTAGCTTTTCTTCGAAGTCCAAATAAAACATCAAAAGACTATAATTTATTTTTTAAAGGATGATAAGAGTCTAAAACTCTCTTTTTCATTGACTTTGCTACTTTGGTATAAATTTCAGTTGTAGAAATACTTGAGTGACCTAATAATTTTTGAATATGTCTAATATCAGCATTATTTTCTAACATAGTAGTAGCAAATGAGTGTCTAAATATATGTGAGGATAATTTATTTTTAATTAATGAATTGTCATAACAATTTTGAAGGAATTTATTTACTGATCTTGTTGAAATTTTTTTTTTGTTGATTGTAAAAACAAATTGATTATTTTTTTCTAAATTTTTCAATTGAACTAAATAATCCTTTATGATGAATACTTTTCTTTCTTTTGACCCTTTTCCATAGACATAAATAGAATTATCTTGATGGTTAATATCAGACCACTTCAAGTTTAACGTCTCAGATATTCTCAAGCCTGATAAATAAATTAACTTTAATATTAAAATATACAGCCCCGCATTAGTCTGTTTAGATTTTTTTAAGTCCTCAAATATTTGTTCCATTTGTGATTTTGAAATAGCTTTTGGTATTTTTTTAACACTAGATAAACTCTCAAATTCTTGAAAATCAATTTGGTCAATTATTTTTTCAGTGTGAAGAAACTTTAGATAATTTTTTAAAGTTGAAATTTTTCTATTTACACTAGACGTTTTTAGATTTCTTTTTCTTAATTGGGCAATATACGTTTTAATCTTGATATTGATATTGCTAGAATTTGAGTCTTGATCAAAAAAAAATTGATCAAGATCAACTAAATAATTATTTAGAGAATTTTTTGAAAGATTTTTTTCAGATATTAGAAATTGAGTATATAAGTCTTTGTATTTTTCATATTTCATAAATTAATTAAATGTGCCCTAAAAGCTAATTTTATTAATTCATTATTTAGGAATTGATTGTCTATGATGTAGTTATTTAAAAAGTACAAATCAAATTCATTAATCGAATAAAATTTTTCACTTAAATTGATATAATAAATGTAAGAGTCAATTAAATTCAAATTTTCAGCTAGGCTAGCTAAATACACAGGATTAACTGAAATGGTATCAGTTTGTGTAATTTTTAAATCTTCGCTTTCAATAAAATTGATATTTCTATTTAAAAATAAAAATTTCATTAGAGGGCTATTTATATACTCATTGTTATCTGCATAGTATTTATTATCAAAATTTTGAATTAAAAAATTCTTTAAAGCAGTAGCTATATCATTGTTTTCTATTAATCCATTCGGTACATCTTTTAATAAGATCAATAAATTTTCTAAGAAACTTGAATTCTCATAAAGTGATAAAAGCATTAAACCATTTATATAATTTAAGTTTCTTGATGTAATTCTCATCTCACTAAATTGGTCGTTAATTAATCGAGATACATCATATAAATCTAATTGCAATGAGGGGATATAACTCTCTAAAATTTCAAGTTTTTTATTATAATTAATTTGTTTTTGCATTTCTTCATACATCACTAATTCATTTGGCTTATCTTTTAGTTTTTTAAGCATAGATATATATTGAGATTTATTTATTACTCTATTTTTAAAAAGATAATTTACTTGATATAAATCTATTTTATTTGATTTTAGATATATTTCTAATTCAAGAATATTACTTATTTCATCTACATTGACAGTTATTAAATCAGAGATTAGAGCAATATATTTATCAATTAATCCTAATTCACTTAAATTATAATTACTGTCATTTTCACTTTTTGAGAGAAAGTCCAATAAAAATTTTGTATTAAGTTTAGTGAAATCTGTTTGGTCGTAAATTTCTATAATAAAGTTTATTTGTTCAAATTGTTTGTCTTTAATTAAACATAAAATATTATAAACTAAAACATCATCAAATTTCTTCTGACTATTATCTAACACGAATAAATACCTACATAATTCCTCAAATTGATTTGAGTCAGATAAATAAGCTAAATAAGATTTATTATTATTTGTATTTTTAAAATTTTCAAAAATAACTTTTTCAAACAAATTTGAATTAATTTGATATCTATAATCTTTTTCATTAAACAAATTTATTTTTTCGAAAAAAAAATCCACTTCATTCGAATATTCTGGATAAATAGTATTATTTGTTAATGGATCAAAAAGAGAATAGAAAAAATTGTTATTATTTTCAGTAGAATTAATTAGTTTTAAAAGAATTTCTTCTGATTTAATAGACGAAATAATATTATTTTGAGAGAATGATTTTTCTTGAAATATTATTTCTTCTTTTATTTCATCTGCTTCAATAGTGGGAGTTATTAGTAACAAAAATAAGACAAGATATTTCATACGAATTGATTAATAGGAATGTTATATTCTTTGTCTTTGGATGGTGAAGGTATGCTTATAGAGTTTAATAAAACGAAACCAGCTAAAACTAGTATGATAATCGTTGATAGTAATGCTATTTTTCTCATAAATATATATTTGTTGGTTTTTAATATTATATATTTAAAACATAACAAATAACAATGGTGAATAAAAAATTAGGCAAAATATGTATGATAGGTATGCCTGGCTCGGGTAAATCTACAATTGGAAGAGCTTTATCTGATCATTTAAAATTCAACTTTTATGATACTGACGAGCAAATTGAATTAGAAAGTCAATCTAGAATTAAAGATATATTTATAAATGAAGGTGAGGATTATTTTAGAAAGCTAGAAAGGTCGATATTCAAAAAATTATTATTAAATAGAAATATAGTTATTTCAGCTGGTGGAGGTATAATTTTAAAAAATAAAGATCTTTTAAAGCAGACATTTAATATATACTTGAATTGTGATTTAGAGACTTTAATAAAAAGAACCTCTCGAAATAAGAATAGACCTTTATTAAAAAATAATGTCGAAAAAAATATTAAACTGCTTTTCAATGATAGAAAAGAAACTTACAATAAATTATCTGATTTAACTATTAATGCGACAAGCAATACTCAAAAAACTATAAGAAATATATTAGATCACTTAAAGTAATGAAAATTAAAAAATTAATTGATAGAAAAGCACACGAAGTTGAATTTGTAAACATGGCTCAATTAGAAAAAAGACTAATCAATGATATTTCAAATCTTGATATTTTAATATTTGATCGAAGTATTATTAAAAATCGATTAGTCAAAAAACTTCTAAGCAAGTTTTCAAGTAGATCATTAATTATTAAGGGTGAAGAAAAGATTAAAAGTATAGAGAATTACTCATCTTTAATTGAAAAAATCATTAAAAAGGGTATTCAACGCAAAAGTATTATTTATTCATTTGGTGGTGGAACGATTGGAGACCTTTCTGGTTTTTTAGCTTCTACAATTATGAGAGGCATCGAGCATGTAATGATACCAACCTCTCTTTTGGCCATGGTAGATAGTGCTATAGGCGGTAAAACAGGGATTAACAGCAAATATGGTAAAAATTTAATTGGGACCTTTAATCTCCCTAAAAAAGTATTTATTTCATCTGATTTTTTGAAATCTTTACCTAAGAGAGAGATATCATGTGGCTTTGCAGAGATTATAAAATATAGCCTAATTGACTCAAAGCAATTACGTAAACTTCTTATTTCTCAATCTAAAATTGATATAAATAAACTAATTAAGCTCTCCATTAATTCAAAATTTAAATATATTGGTGATTATAGGGAAAAATTGAATTCTAAAAATTCAAGAGCAATTCTAAACTTTGGCCACACTATTGGTCACGCCATTGAAAATTCTAATTTTTATAAAGGCAATCTTAAGCACGGGGAGGCAATCTCTTTAGGTATGATAGTAGAATTGAAAATCTCAAGTTTATTTAATTACTATCCTGAAAAAGTTACAGATCTAATTGAATTATTAAAAAAATATAAATTACCAGTTAACTACAGTAAGTATATAAATAAAAAAACTATTCCTGCTTTAATAAAAAGAATTGCATTTGATAAAAAAATTATAAATAAAGATGTTAATTTTGTTCTAATTGGAAAAAGTGGGGGTTTTATTAAAAAGATTTCAATAAGGGATCTAAAATCTATTCTTTATCAAATTAATTAATGACCTTAATTGTTATTATAAAAATTTTAGCAATAATAATTCTACTTTTATTATCTGCTCTATCCTCTGGTTCAGAAACTGCTTTAACAGCAGTATCAAAACAGCGAGCTTTTAGACAAAGAGATAAAGGGGCAAAAAATGCAAATTTCATTTTAAAAATTAAAGATTTTAAAGATGAATTCATTACTGGAATTTTACTTGCTAATAACTTATTTAATATTTTAGCTACAGCATTAATGACAGAATTACTTGTTTCAGAATTTGGTGGTTTAGGTGTAACAGTTGCAACAATTTTTATGACATTAATGATTGTTATATTTTCTGAAGTAACTCCTAAGATATTTGCAATTAATAAGCCAATGACTTTTGCTTTGAGAGTCTCTAAGTTTTTTTATTTTTATACAAAATTAATTAAACCAATAGTAAATCTGATTAATAAGATTTCTAACAAAATAATTAGAATTATTGGTTTAAATTTAAATGCAGATCAATCAAAAATCATTGAAGAGGAATTTGAAGGAGCTGTACAATTACAAAAACAATATTCAAAAGATGGGGAATATGAAGCAGATTATATGAGTAATATTCTTGAGTTAAAAAAGTTAAAAGTTGATGAGCTTATGACTCATAGAAATGAAATTTTATATATTAATTTAGATGATCCTTATAAACAGAATCTCAAAATAATAAGTACATCCGCATATACTAGAATACCAGTTATTAAGGGTAATTTTAATAACCTCATTGGTATTTTCGATATAAGAGATTTGTTGAAAGACTCTAGTATGGAAGAATCAAATGAAAGTATTGAAAGAAATACCTCTCAACCTGTTTACATTCCACAAAACAAACTGGCCATGAAACAGCTTATTGATTTCAAATCCTCAAGAGAACATATGGTTTTAATTGTTGATGAATATGGAGAAATACAGGGTTTAATTACATTAGAGGATATTATAGAAGAAATTATTGGAGAAATTTTTGATGAAACTGATACTGATGAAACTTATTTAGAGAAGATTGATGATAGTAATTATTTGTTTAATGGAAATGCTAGTGTAAGGGAGATTAATAGAAGTTTAGATATTAGTTTACCTGATCAATTTGTAACTTTATCAGGTTTAATACACGATTTGGCTAAAGAAATTCCTAAAGTTGGCAAAGTCTTTTATGTTGGAGATATAAAATTACAAATTATATCTAGGTCTATTAATAAAATTAATAAAGTAAAGTTATCTATTTGATATTTTTATTTCAAGAGAGTGGAGACCAAATTTAAAGACCGAGTCAAGTTTTTTATGAACTGTCCTGTGAATATCTATTTTATTAAGGTTATTTTTATTTAATATTCTAAGTTCCACATGAGTTAACATAGTAGATGAATTTTCAACTCCAGTATGTCCCTTATGTTTTGCACTATTATCAATTATTTCTAAAATTTCGAATTGACTAATATCCTGTAAAAGGATTTTAATATTATCTAAATTCATAATTTAATCTTAAATGAATAAAAAAAATAAAATAGAAAATTTATGTAATCATCCAAATTGTAAGGAGGAAGGTGTTTACAAAGCTCCTTTAGATTATGATAATTTAAGTAATTATCAGTGGTTTTGTATGGAACATATAAAAGAATTTAATAAAAAGTGGAATTACCACAAAAAAATGGATGCTAATGAAATTGAAAATGATATTCGTTTTGACACTATCTGGAGAAGACCAACAAATTCTTTCGGATCAGGAAAAAAATTCTATAATTTTACAATTAATGGTGAGGATATGGGTTCATTTGATAACCCTGCTGCATATCAACCCCAGTCAAATAAATTGTTAAAATCCCTTACTATTTTAAAATTAGATATAAATACTGACATAAAATTGATAAAAAAAAGCTATAAAGAATTAGTTAAAGAGCATCATCCAGATGTAAAGGGCAATAGTAAAAAAGTTATTGATAAATTTAGAGAAATAGTAGAAGCATATAACTACCTAATTGAAAGATACAAAAAATGAATAAAATTGAGGCTCTCAAAAAAGACTTAACACAAATTACAGAAGTTTCATCAAAAGAAATTTTTGGTATACAAACTGACATAAAAGTTCCAAAATTTAATGAAACATCAGAATATTGCCCAAAAATTGATGTAAATTATGTATTTGATGATAGTACAACAACTGCAATCTTGTTGGGTCTAAAGTTTAATAAAAGGGTTTTCTTACAAGGTCTGCATGGAACTGGGAAGTCATCTCACATTGAACAGGTATGTGCGAGATTAAACTGGCCATGTATTAGAATTAACTTAGACAGTCATGTGTCTAGAATCGATCTAATTGGAAAAGATGCGATAGTTTTAAAAGATAATAAACAAGTCACTGAGTTTCAGGAGGGTATTCTTCCTTGGGCTTTTCAAAATAACGTATCATTAGTTTTTGATGAATATGATGCTGGAAGACCAGATGTTATGTTTGTTATTCAGAGAATACTTGAAGCGGAGGGAAAATTAACACTCCTTGATCAAAGCAAAGTTCTCTCACCACATCCTTATTTTAGATTATTTGCAACTGCTAATACTGTTGGCCTTGGAGATACCTCCGGCATATATCACGGAACAAATCAAATCAATCAAGGTCAGATGGATAGATGGAATATAGTTGCAAAGTTAAACTACTTAGAAGAAGAGAAAGAAATAGAAATAATATCAAAAAAAGTTTCAGCTAGTAGTGAAGAAAAAAAAATTATTGGATCGATGGTCCAAATGGCTAATTTGACAAGAAAAGGCTTTGAACAAAAAGATATATCTATAGTCATGAGCCCAAGAACAGTAATAATGTGGGCAGAAAATTATAAAATTATCAAAGATATAAAAAGCTCATTGAACTTTACTTTTTTAAATAAGTGTGATGAAAGTGAAATCGATATTTATAAAGAGTATTTTCAGAGAACCTTTGCAATTGATATTTAATTGGCCGATCTCAAACAATTAAAAATTCCTAAACAAATCTCAAATACACTCAATTCTGTTAATAAGACTATATCTGAAAACAAAGATTTAAAAATAAATGTTAATTCAAATATTGTTTTAGAAAAAGACGATACTTTAAACCTTCCATCCATTTCAAATATTTTCAACTATGAAGATATGCGAAGTGCAGCAGACTCATTTGCCCTAAAAAAAAAATATCATAATGAAAAACAATTAAACCAAATATCTTCTAAAAATGTTGATATTAAAGAAGAAATTATCTTTTTAGAACGTTTGCGATATGAAACTTATGGCTCGAGACCTTTTAAAGGCATAGTTAAAAATATTGAGAATAAGTGGCTAAAAAGATTAGAGATTTTAAATCTAAAAAAACAAAAGGACTCTAAAGATTTATTTTACTTTACTTTAACACTTTTTTTTATTGATTTTGTTAATGGTAAAAAGTGGAAACTGAATAATAAACATCTAAAGAATATAACTTCTAGAGACAATGTATCTGAATTTTTTAATACACTTCAAGAATTATCTCAAAATATAAAAGAACAAAAAGAATACTTATCTTTATCTGTAGATCTTCTCAGAATTATATTTCCGTCTCTTGAAGAAGAAAATAAGCCAGATGATAAAAATCTTGATGAAGGAAAAGACGAAGAGGATTTCAATCAGCAAGAAAATCAAGAAGAAAATCAAGCTCAAAAACCTGAAGAAAGCCAATTAGACGATAGTATGCACACTCCTGAAAGTGACACGGATAATGATCAATCAAGCGTTCAAGGAGAAGAGGTCGATATTGAAATTTCTGACCAACAAATTGATGATATAATTAAGTCAATTGATAGTTACAGAAACTTAAGTCAAAATTATAAAACTGCAACGAATCAATACGATGAGATAATTGAAGCTTTTAAACTATGTGACCACGAAGAACTAGTTGCTCTAAGAAGACAGCTCGATGAAAAATGTGACTTGTATCAAAAACAGATATCAAGATTAGCTAATAAACTATATCGTAAACTTCAATCTAAGCAAAATAGATCATGGAATTTTGATTTAGATGATGGTGTATTAGATACTTCTAAACTCACACGAGTTATAACTAATTCAAACAATTCACTATCTTTCAAAAAAGAGAAGGAAATTAAATTCGAAGATACAACCGTAACATTATTAATTGATAACTCTGGATCTATGAGAGGAAAACCAATTATGATTGCTGCTTTAACTACAGATATGATCGCAGCCACTTTGGAAAAATGTAAAATCAAAGTTGAAATACTTGGTTTTACAACGAAGGCTTGGAAAGGTGGAAAGACTCGAGAGCATTGGCTCAAAAACGGGAAGCAGAAAAATCCAGGAAGGCTAAATGATCTTAGACATATCATTTATAAATCAGCAGACCAAAACTCAAAAAAATCAAAGATAAATTTAGGCCTAATGTTAAAAGAGGGCCTTTTAAAAGAAAATATTGATGGTGAGGCACTTCTTTGGGCTAGTTCGAGGATTTCAAAGAGACCTGAAAGTAGAAAAATTTTAATTGTAATATCTGATGGGGCTCCAGTAGATGACTCTACGTTATCTGTGAATAACAGTAATTATTTAGAAAAACATCTAAAGAGCACTATTGTTGCAATAGAGCAGAAATCAAATATTGAATTATTAGCAATTGGTATTGGGCATAATGTTGGTCAGTATTACAGTAAGGCTATTACCATTCATGATGTTGAAGAGTTAGGCGGTATTATGTTTGAGAAAATAGAATCATTATTTAACTAAATTAGATAAAATACTAATCTTATACTCTTCAAACTTATTCTCATTTATTGACTTTCTTATTTCCTCAAAAAATTTATTCATAAACCAAATATTATAGATTGATAAAATAATCATCCCTAACATTTCATTAGACTTAAATAAATGGTGTAAATACGATTTTGAGAATTTATTAATTTCCTGTATTCCACAATCTTCATCTAAACTGGAATGATCATCTTTGTATTTTGAATTATTTAAATTAATTCCATTACTACTTAGTTTTGACATCATGATACCATGTCTTGCAATTCTAGTTGGTGACACACAATCAAACGTATCGTATCCTGAACTTACACCGTGTAAGATATCATCTAATCCTCCAATTCCTAAAATATGTATTGGTTTGGATTTATCCAAATAGTTTTCACACAAAGAAAAAATATCGTACATTTGGTTTTTTGTACTACCCAAGGAACCCCCTATTGCAAGTCCATCAAAATCTTTTGAGCAAGTCTCTTCACATGCAATCTTTCTTAAATCTTCATAGACACCACCTTGTATTATTCCATACAGAGACTGTTTCCCAGCGGAGCCAAAAGTTGGTTCATAATTTCTAAATTCCGAGTCAAATGAATTTTTACATCTTACAGCCCAACGATGACTCATATACATAGACTTTTCTGTATATTTTTTTGAAACATTAAAAGGTGTGCATTCATCTAAAACAAATATTAAATCAGCACCAAAGTCACGTTGTAATTCAATAGACCTTTCAGGTGAGAGGAATACTTTATCACCGTTAATATAATTTCTAAAAGAAGCTCCCTCTTCTGTTATTTTTATAAGAGACTTCCTTTTTGTATTATTATTTTTTCCTTTTATTTCCTCTGAAACTGAGCCATATCCTAGTGAAAAAATTTGATACCCACCACTATCAGTCATCATGGGTCCGTTCCAATGAGTAAAATTCTGCAAACCACCTTCTTTTGAAATTATCTCTGGACCCGGTTGAAGCATTAAATGGTATGTATTTGAGAGGATAATTTGCGTGCTCGCTAATTTTAATTGCGAGGGTAATACAGATTTAACAGTGGCTTTAGTGCCACAGAAAATAAAAGCTGGGGTATTTATTTTACCATGTGCAGTGGTAATTAATCCAAGTCGAGCATTAGATAATTGAGACTTTTTTTTTACTTGAAAAAAATTAGTCAAGTTTAGAAGGTAGGAAATTCTTCGCTAAATATATAAAAATTGTATCAAACAGACTTAATAAAATTCTCAGAAAATAAATACCTAAGCCATAAGAAATAATTAGATCAAACAAAGGCACAGGGTTTGAAGTTAAAATATTAAATGCAAGAACACTGAATATAATATTATCAATAAATTGAGAAACTATTGTGGATGCATTATTTCTGAACCAAAGATTGGTATTTTTATTTTTTAAATAGGAAAATATAAAAATATCAATTTTCTGACTGATAAAAAATGCACAAATACTTCCGACTATTATAGGAAATTGTGGAAGAAAAATTGTCTTTATTGATTCATGCATATCATAGCTCCAAGACCATGCAGGATATGCATCCGGATTAATAGGTGTCATAGATATTGTTAGAAACATCAACACTGTTGAAAATAAATAAGCTGCAATACCAAGATAAATACACTTAGTTGCAGATTTTTTATCGAAATATTCATTTAGAATGTCAGTACAAAGGAAAATTGAAATAAACAGTACCGTTCCTAATGCCATAGGCTCAGGGAAGAAAGGAAAATCTACAACTTTTAGAACTTGAATATTTGCTAGTATTATTGCTATTGCTACGTAAACATAAATACCTGTTTTTCCAAAAAATTTAAGTGAAAATAAAATTGAAAAATAACAAAACATAATTTGGAACAGCCAAATCATAACAACTGATGTGTTATTTAAATTATTGGATAAGTTTGAAAATAATTCTTGGAACATTTAGCTAGCTTTTTGGCTAACATTTTTTTCAATTTGTTTTTTAATTTTTAAAGCTTTGTCAGTTAAAGATCGAGAACTTGTTTTATTTAGATATTGATCTAAACCACCATGTTTATCAATTGTTCTAAGGGTTGATGAGGCTATTCTCATTCTAAATTTTCTTTTTAGAGACTCGCTGAATAGAGTAACACTATTCAAGTTAACCATAAATCGCCTTTTTGATTTAATATTAGAATGGCTTACGTTATGGCCAGTTTGGTGTTTTTTTCCAGTAATATCGCAAGATCTAGACATGAATTGAGTTTATAATACAAAAGTAACTTTTTTACAATAATAGTTTCTTAAAGTTTTAGCTCATTAATAGCGTATTTTGGATTGAACTCACTTAATAACGGTTTGATTTCATCATCTTTATCTAGTTGAGACTTGTGAATGCCATTTTTGATCCAAAGTGTGTCAAAGTTCATTTTGTTACCACCATCTATATCGTGCCATAGAGAGTCTCCTACTGCTAAAACTTTTTTTCGATCTCTGATTTTCATTTTTTTAATAATGTCCTCATAAATTGGTTTATAAGGTTTTCCATATCTAAATACTTTACCTCCTAGGTCAGAGTATAAATTTGCAATAGTTCCTCCACACATAGATAAATTATCATTATTATGAACCAAATAATCTGGATTAGCACATAATAGGGGTAGTTTGTGTTTAAGCATATTGTCAAGATCTTCAGCAAAATCTAAAACTGTTAAACCACTTTTTAAATCTGCTATCATTGCAAAGTTTGCTTTTTTAAAATTAGTTGTACAATCTAGATTAAAAAACTTTTTTTTTTCTTTTGGTAATTTAAGAGGAAAACATTTTTTTCCGTATTTACTATAAATATCTTTTTCCAAAAAATTTAATGCAATTTGCCCACTGGTAATACAGTAGTCATACAATTTATTCTTTATGCCTAAATTCTCTAAGTTTTCTATTGATAGGTCTGTTGGTCTCGAAGAATTAGATACTAGGACTATTTTCTTATTTTCTTTTTTTAAATATTTCAAACACTTCTCTGCAAAAGGAAATTTAAAACTACCATTGTGTAAAACACCCCATTGATCAAAAAGGAAGTAATCATAATTACTAACTATTTCTTTAAAGGAGGAGATTGATCTCAAGAATATTGCCCAATAACTTCGGAGATACTTCTAAATCCTTGTTGTTGTATTAAATTAATTAAATCCAAAGTCATTTTTTTTACGTGATAAGGCCCTTCATAGGTAAAACTGCTATAAATTTGAATTAATGAGGCACCTAATTTCATTTTTGTTAAAATATCATTAGCATCAAAAATGCCTCCTACACCTATGATTTTTATTTTTCCAGAAGTAAGAGTGTAGAAATCTCTAATTAATTCATTTGATTTAAGAAATAGTGGTCTACCACTGACCCCTCCTTCTAGTTTTTCATTAACCATGGATTTATTAATTGTTGTATTTGTTAATATCAACCCATCAACATCATTTGCTAGAGAAATTAATGAGATATCTTTTTTATCCTGATCAGAAATATCCGGTGAAATTTTGAATAAAATTGGGATTTTTGAATTATTTTGATCTCTAAATTTATGAATAGTTGTAACTATCTTCTCAAAATTTTGAGATTTAAGATTATCCCTTAGACCAGGTGTATTAGGAGAAGACAGGTTTACTACAATGTAATCTCCTAGTCTATATAGTCTGTCGAAAAGTTTTTTAAGATCATCTAATATTTCGATAGTATCTTTATTATTACCAATATTAATTCCAATAATTTTATCTTGAAAATTTTCTTTTAAATTAGAGTTGTTAATATTTCTTTCAAAAACATCCATGCCTTTATTGTTAAAACCCAGAGAGTTTATGAGTGCTTTTTGTGCTGGGAATCTATGAATTCTTGGTTTTGTGTTTCCCTTTTGAGGCAAAGGTGTCACCGTGCCCAACTCTGTAAAACTAAATCCTAGATTTAATATAGGATTGATTACTTCTGCATTTTTATCAAAACCTGCAGATAGGCCAATTGGGGTTTTAAAAGTTCTCCCCCATATAGTTTGTTCAAGTATTTCAGTATTTTTATAGGTTATTTTTGGGTAAATACCCAACTTTAGAGCCTTAATAGATAGGTTATGAGACAATTCAGGATCGAGTTTTTTTAAGATACGGTGCGCTAAACTATACATTAAGCTTAGAGTTAAATAACTCTAGAGTTTTGTCTTTTGTATATATTTTTGTAAATGAACCTAATCTAGGACCATTTTCTTGACCAAAAACAACTAGATAAATTAGTTTAAAAAATTCTCTTATATTTTCTTTATAAATAGAATTTTTACCTACACTAAAAATTACTGTTTGAAATTCATCTGCATCTGCAGATGGTTCTACCTCTTTTAATTTTTTCACAACTTCTTTAAGTATAATTAATTCTTCTGAATTTGGAATTTTAAACTTTAAATTTGGCTGAATAAAATCTTTAAAATAATTTATACCACAATCAATCATTCTATTAATTAGATCCTCTTCAACTTTGCTAAAATTTTTTTGATAATTTTTAATTAAACCAAATATCACACTAGGATCTTCAGATTTACAAACAGATATGACATTTAAAATTAAACTGTAATTTATTTTTGAACTATAAAGGGGATTGACTGATTTATGAATATGCCATGCAGGATTATCTGCATTTTGGTCGTCACTGTTAAACTTGTTAACATGGGATAAATATTCGTCAGTATTTTTAGGAATAACATCAAAGAAAAGTTTCTTAGCTGTAGTGGGCCTTTGATACATAAACATAGATAGGCTCTCTTCGATGGAGTATTTTAGCCAGTCGTCGATACTTATTCCATTGCCTTTTGATTTACTAATTTTTTCAGCATTTTCATCAAGAAATAACTCGTAAATTAAATTTTCTGGAGGTTTTGAGCCGATAATCCTGCATATCTTTGAAGATAAGCTATAGCTATCTGTTAAATCTTTTCCGCACATTTCATAGTCTACACCAAAAGCAGCCCATCTCATGGCCCAATCAACTTTCCACTGAAGTTTGCAATTTCCATCAAGAACTGATTTAGATTTTAATTCCCCATCCTCGTAATAAGAAACACTAAAGCCATCATAGTTTACTTCTTCAATAGGCACTTGCAAAATTTTTCCAGTTTTTTCATTGATAGGAAAAAATGGGCTATAAGATTTTCTTCTTTCTTCACCAAGAGTTGGGAGAACAACATTTTTTATTTCATCATAATTTTTTATAATTTTTTTTATTGTGTCATTAAATAAACCTGATTTGTATGCATCGGTTGAGCTTTGAAATGTAAAGGGTAAATTAAATCTATTAAGAAATTCTTTAAGCTTGGAATTATTGTGCTCACCAAAACTCTTAAACTCATCAAAAGGATCTGGCACAGAGGTTAAAGGATAATCTAGATACTTAGATAATTTCTCTTTATTTGGAATATTATCAGGAACTTTTCTAAAACCGTCCATATCATCAGAAAAAGCAATAAGATCAGTTTGTTTACCAGTTAGATTTTCATAGCAAAACCTTACCATATTAGTCCTCAAAACTTCACCAAAGGTGCCTATGTGTGGTAAACCTGACGGGCCATAGCCAGTTTCAAAAATAATTTTCTCTTTGGTATTATTTTCACCAAATCTTTTAACAATTTTTTTAGCTTCATTAAAAGGCCAAGATTTATATGAGTTATAATCAGTCAAAATTTAGGTGCTAATGTTAAAGTAATACCATTGAGCTCTTCTGTAAATGGGATTTGACATGAAAGTCTCGAATTTTTTTTAATATCCATTGCCTGGTCAAGCATAGATTCTTCATCATCATCAGCCTTTGATATCTTCTCTAACCATTTATCTTCAACATAACAATGACAAGTGGCACAAGCACAACAACCACCACATATTGCTTCGATATCTAAACCAGCATCTCTGATAATTTCCATAATTGAAAATCCAATTGTTGCATCAATTTTATGAGAGGAACCATCATGATCTATAACGTTGATATGGTATGACATTTGAAATTTACAGTATTTTAGACTATTAGGTCTATCAGTTCGATAGGCTGAATGCGACTAAAATTAATCTTCTAAATATATTCTAAAAAATTATAAGTTTAGATTACATGTATAAAACTGAGAGTTTTCAAATCAAGATATGGTTGGTAAGCCTTATGATAATAATCTTATTAATGATTATTGTGGGAGGGCTTACAAGACTTACAGAATCAGGATTGTCCATGGTCGATTGGAAATTATTTGTGGGAACAATACCTCCGCTGTCTGATGGAGATTGGTTAAAAGTTTTTGACGACTACAAACAATATCCAGAATATCAAATTAAAAACGTAAATATGACACTGTCAGAATTTAAATATATCTTTTGGTGGGAATATGGACATAGAGTACTTGGAAGAATTATAGGTATTATTTTTATAGTTCCTTTTGTTGTCTTCGCTTTAAAGAAATACTTTTCTAAAGAAGAGTTGCTATCATATTTGTTTCTTCTTTTTCTTGGAGGTTCTCAAGGTTTAATAGGTTGGTGGATGGTAAAAAGTGGTTTAGATATGAACCCCTATGTAAGTCATATTAGACTGGCAGTTCATTTGATCATCGCCCAAATAATTCTCTCCTTTATTGTTTTTTTGTTTATTAAAAGACTTAACATTGGTAATTACGAAAGTAAGTTTAGTTCCCATAAATCAATTTTTATTTTTTTTAATTTAATAATTTTTTTCACAGTAATTTATGGGGCATTTATGGCAGGTCTAGATGCAGGTAAGTCATTTAACACCTGGCCTAAAATGGGAGATAGTTATATACCTGAAAATTTGCTTTTCTTGGATGATCGATTATTTGGTTTTTTTGACAATAGTGTCTTTATACATTTTTTTCATAGAGCTTTAGCTTACATATCGTTCATTGCAATACTTTATTTGGGTTTAAGACACCTTAAAAGAATTAGTAATAAATATCAAAAATTACATCTTCTATTAATAATTTCTTTAGTTTTCATTCAGCTATTTATAGGAGTTTTTGTTGTTTTAAGTAATGTTCAAGTTTCTTTAGGCTCTATTCATCAAATAATTGGGACTTTACTATTTGTTTTTACGACATGTTATAGTTTAAAAATCATTAAGAATTAAATCTAATTAGAGCCTGATTTGGTATAAAAAACTATGAGTAAAATTCTAATAATAGGAGCTAACGGTTCTGTAGGTAAATCATGTGTTGCAAATCTAAAAGATGATAATGAATTAGTCCTTCTATCAAGAAGTGCTTTTGATGGTGACGTTGAAGGTAGTTTTGAAAAAAATGTATTGGATATAAACAATTTTTCTGAGACAGAAAATTTTATTAAAAATATTGATTACCAAATTTCTGGTATTGTTTTTGCAATTGGTTCTATAAATCTTAAACCTTTTTCTAGTACAAGTTTAGATGATTTTAAAAAAATTATGGATGAAAACTTTTATAATATCGTACATTTTTTAAACCACAGTATCAGTAAAATGTCTGAGTCATCCTCTGTCGTGTTTTTTTCTTCAATTGCTGCTGTAAGGGGATTTAAAAATCATACTGCAATAGCTTCAGCTAAAAGTGCCTTGATAGGTTTGTCAAATTCTTTAGCTGCTGATTATGCACCCAAGATAAGATTTAATACAATATCTCCTAGTCTATCTGTGTCTAAAATGTCAAATTTTATGGTATCAAATGAAAAAGTTGCTGAGGGAATAGGCAAACTTCATCCAATGTCAAGACTTGGTAAGGGAGATGACATAGGAAACTTAGCCTCTTTCCTAATATCTGAAAAATCATCA
>CABXST010000014.1 GCA_902514885.1 uncultured Alphaproteobacteria bacterium
GAAACCAGTTCAAGTAATGGATGAGATAAAATAACTGAAAGAGAACCTGCTAATCCAAAAATAATAAATATTTTTAATAGATGTAATTTAGAATTAGCACCAAAAAAAATTATTAAATTATTTATCAATTTATACTTTCGTATTTTTCTTAAGAATTTCAACAGCTGGTTGATCTAAAAAATTAATTTTCTCAAATTTTGATCTTAAATAAATGTCAAATATTAGATAAAACAACAAATAGCAATAGCTGTTGAAATCATCATCTATTGAAATCTGTGTTACTAAAAATTTTTTTTGTTGGAGCGTTTTTATAGCTCCATTTTCTAGAGTGCTCATTAAATTATAACCCTTGATTAGACTAGCATTAGAATTTAATGCTTTATTATTATTTTTAATTTTAAAAAAATTAAAGTGTTTATCATATGGACCATCAATGTAGAGTTGAAATTGACTATGTTGATCTATAGATCCATAAGACGAAATATAGTTTTTAGCATTCTTATTTTTACCTAAACTCTCAGCAAAAATTTGCCTATACCACTCATTAACAGCATTAATTTTATCGTGATAACTTAGGCCAACAAGAATGTTTAGATCAAATTTTTTTTCATATGCAATTGAATATAATGTGTACTTTGATAGGTCTCTATGGTTTTTCTCAAATAATTTTTTAGCTTCTATAAATGATTTTATTATTTTTGGTAATGAATAACCTATTGATATTAAAGGGAGGAGTGAGGTTATTGAAAATATACTAAATCTTCCACCTATGTTTGGGTCATGATCAAAACATAGAATATCATTTTTTTTTGCAAATATTCTCATGTAATTATTTTTATCCTCAGTAATAAAAATAAAGTCCCTTACAAGCTTTGAAATTTTTTTTTGTTTAAATATTTTAATAGTTAAACTAAGAAAATATTTTGTTTCAATTGTGTTGCCCGATTTCGAAATAAATATAAATTTATCATTTTTATCTATATTTAAATCTAATAGTGCATTTTTAATTATAACAGGTGATGGGTTATCATAAATAAAAAGATTTTTACTAAGGCTAGAAGGATCGAGAAACTGAGCAAGTAATTTAGTACTTAATGATGATCCGCCCATACCAAATACATGAGTTCTAAATTTTTTTTTTTTAAATATACTTAGGTCATATTTATCAAAATAACTTCTCTGTGTAATTGGATTAAACATATCTAATGCAAAGAATTCATTAATGGAATAATTAATATTTTTTTGTTTAATAGATGTTAAATTTTTAGAATTGTTTTTGATTTTCATGATATTTGAATCTATATAATGATAATTTAGCTTTTACTTTTTTTACCTTTGAAAAGACGTTGAAAAAAATTGCCTTTTGGTTCAATGTCATTCTCATCAGTTTCAAGTTCTGTTCCAGAGTCAATATCATCAATTATATATGGATTAGCCTGATTGGCTTGTGTCTGATTAAGAATTGACTCAATTACTGGATTATTTGAAATTTGAGAGTTGGATATATTGTCCTCTGTACTGCTAGGCAGAGGTAAATCATTTGTTGGAGGTATAATTAGTTCTTTATTATACACTACACCAACTTCATTTCTTATTTCCCTTTGACAAGATGTTAAAAAAACTAATAAAACTAAAAAAACACTCTTCATAATTTTTTATTTAAAAATAAAATATTTATCATCAATACAATAAACCCCACCGTAATACAGCTATCAGCAATATTAAATGCTGGCCAGTGATATTTACCTATATATATGTCAATAAAGTCAATAACAAAACCCCTAAATATCCTATCTACAAAGTTACCTAATGCTCCAGCAAGAATTAAAGTTAAAGTTAATTGAAAAATTTTATCTTGTGTTTTTATAAGTAAATATAAAAAATATATGATAATTGCTAAAATCACTAATGAAACTAATATTTGATTTAAAGACGGGTTATTCAAAAATCCAAAGGCAAAACCATAATTCACAACAAATGTTAAATTCATAATAGGCAGCAAAACTACTGAGTCATAAAGATTGAAAAAATTGATGACTAATGCTTTAGTAAACTGATCTAAAATAACAAGTGTTAAAAACAAAAAAAATAAAGTTAAATTAAATTTATTGTTGAAAAGAGTTCCAAACATCTGCACATCTATTACATAAATTATTTTTATTAGAGGATACTTCTTTTAGAACAGTCCAACATCTTTCACATTTTTTCCCATCAGCTAATTTTATCTCTACAAAAATATCTTCATCATCAAATTTGATTGAGTCTTCTGACTTGTTTGAAATATCTTGAATTTCAACATTACTAACAATACACATCTCTGCTAAATCTAAATCTTCAATAGCCTGTATTGTATTTTGAGGTAAAAATAAAATTACCTTGGCTTGAAGGCTAGAGCCAATTAATTTTTCATTTCTTTTTAGCTCCAAAGCTGAAGTTACACTTTTTCTAACTCTTTTTAGTTCATCAAAAACTCCTAATAAAGAAGTATCTTTATAGGTGAATTCCTCTTCTTTAATATTTTGTAACAAGATACTCTCTTTATCACCATAATTTCTAGAATTCCATGCTTCCTCACACGTAAATGAAACAATGGGGGAGAGCCATTTTGTTAAAAACTCAAATATAATATGCAGGCATGTTGAAGTTGATCTTCTTTTTAAACTTTTTATATCGTCACAATATAAAGAGTCTTTTCTAATATCAAAATACAATGCAGATAATTCAAGTGTACAAAAATTTAGTAAAACTGTGTAAATACCATGATAATCATGTTTTGATACTAAATCTTTGAGAGTATGATTTAAGTTTGAAATTCTAGTTAATAGATACCTTTCTAATTCAGGCATTTGCTCTGGTTTTACTAAATCTTGGATATTAAAGTTATTAAGATTTCCAAGAAGAAATCTTAATGTATTTCTAATTTTTCTGTATGAGTCTATTTGATAACTGATAATTTGATTGTCAATCTTTAAATCCTCAGAATAATCTGAAGCAACAACCCAAATCCTTAAAATATCTGCACCATATTTATTAATAATTTCATCAGGAGAAATTACATTCCCGATGGACTTAGACATCTTTCTACCTTTTCCATCTACAACAAAACCATGAGATAAAATACTTTCAAAAGGTGCGCTGTCTCTTGTACCACAAGACTCAAGCAAGGATGAGTGAAACCAACCTCTGTGTTGATCTGAGCCTTCAAGATACATAGACGCTGGCCAATGAAGATCCTCTCTCGCCTCAAGAACATAAGAGTGAGTTGAGCCACTATCAAACCAAACCTCCACAACATCTTTTACCTGTTCAAATTCATTAGGGTCATACTCTGGAGATAAAAATCTTGAAGCTTCAGAATTAAACCAAGCATCGCCACCCTCCTCTTCATAAATCTTTGCAATTTTTTCAATGACATCTTGATCGCGCAAAGGTTCTCCTGTTTTTTTATTCACAAATATTGGCAAAGGCACTCCCCAAACTCTCTGTCTAGATACACACCAATCTGGACGATCTTGAATCATACTTCTTAATCTTTTTTGTCCTTGTTTAGGGAAAAAATCAGTTTCATCAATAGCCTTAAGTGCTTTTAATCTTAAGTCATTTGTCTCCATTGATATAAACCACTGCGAAGTATTTTTATAAACCAAGGGAGCTTTTGATCTCCAGGAATGAGGATAGCTATGAACTAATATTCCCTGAGATACTAAATTATTATTTTTTTTTATTTCATCGCAAACATTTTGATCAACTTTAAATATATGTTGACCTTTAAATACAGGAATATGATCATAATATATTCCACTTTCATTTATAGTCATGGGTAATTCTAAATCATGTTTTTTCCCCAAAATAAAATCATCCATACCATGAACTGGGCAAATGTGTACTATGCCCGTCCCTTGTTCAGTAGTTACAAAGTCGCCATGAAGAACTGGAACTTCAAAATCATAACCAGAGTCATATAATGTGTGTTTACACAGAGTATTTGTTAGCTCATGGCCTTTGATAGAAAAATTTACTGTAAAATTCTCAATTTTATTTTCTTTAATAAATGTTTCAACTAATTCACCAGCAATAATTATATTTTTATTTTTGTTTTCATTTTTAAAACTCAAAGATTTGTATTCAATTTCATTATGAATGGCTAGAGCTCTGTTGCCTGGTATTGTCCATGGAGTTGTTGTCCATATAACAATTGAGTGGTCTTTTAATTTATCGTTATCAGTTTTTGAAATTGGAAAACATGCATATATAGTTGTTGATTTATGATCATGATATTCAACTTCTGCATCTGCAAGAGCTGTTTTTTCAACTACAGACCATAAAACTGGTCTGTGTCCTTTATAGATTCCGCCATTTTTAAGAAACTTTCCTAATTCTCTTACTATTTGGGCCTCCGCATGAAAATGCATAGTTGTGTAGGGATTATCCCAATCACCAATCACTCCCAATCTTTGAAATTCTTTTTTTTGAATAGATATCCACTTACTTGCAAAGTCTCTGCATTGTTTTCTAAATTCAATAACAGGAACATCATCTTTGTTTTTCTTTTTAGCTCTATATTCCTCCTCAATTTTCCATTCGATAGGCAGTCCATGGCAATCCCATCCAGGGACATAAATAGAATTTTTATTAAGGAGTTGTTGGTATTTTACAATTATATCTTTTAAGATTTTATTGAGTGCATGGCCCATGTGCAGATGTCCATTTGCATAAGGTGGTCCATCATGAAGAATAAATTTCTCTTTAGAAACTGACTGTTCTCTTAACTTTTTATAAATATCATTTTTGATCCAATTATTGAGGATGTCTGGTTCTTTCTTAGGCAAATCAGCTTTCATAGAAAATTCAGTCTTAGGTAGAGTAATAGAGTCTTTAATTTCCATATTTTAGTATTTTCTTAGCTTCAGCAATATCTATATTAATTTGATTTAATAATTCTTTTATATCATTAAATTTTTTCTCTTGTCGAATTTGTTTATGAAATAATATTTCTATATCTTTATCATAAATATCGTTATCAAAATCAAATAAATAAGCTTCAACAATTGGTTTATCTTTATTAAAGGTCGGTCTAATACCAAAATTAACAATACCAAAATAAGTATTTCCCTCAATTATGGTTTCAACTGCATAGACTCCATATGGAATAGTAATTGTATTTAATGGGTACTCTAAATTAGCAGTAGGAATACCTATTGTGCGACCTCTCTGATCTCCTTTGATGACTTTACCAGCAACGCTAAAATTTCTTTTTAAATCCTTATTAGCTAATTCGATTTTACCAGCTTTAAGATTTTCTCTTATTTCACTTGAAGATATTTTGTTATTATTGTGATCATTCAGAATTAATCTAATTTCCTCTAATTCAACTTTATTTTTTTCACAAAATACTTTTAGAGTTTCTATATTTCCTTTTCTTTGATTACCATATTGGAAATCTTTGCCTATTAAAATTCTCTTAGAATTAAGTTTTTCCGATAAAATTTTGTCTTCAAATTCAACATGGCTTAATTGTGTAAATTTATCATTAAAATGTAAATCAATTAAATAGTCTAAACCTAAGTCCTCTAGGATCTCTTTTTTTTTTGATAAGGAATTAATCATAAAATTTTTTTGTTTTTTAAAATAAATTTTTGGATGAGGTGTGAATGATAAAATTGCAGATTTTAAATTATACGTTTTAGTTTGCTGTAATAAGTTTTCAATTATTTCTCTATGACCCTCGTGAATGCCATCAAAGTTACCTATTGTTAAACATAATTTTTCATCAATGTTAATTTGATCAAAACTATTACTTAAATATTTCATAATAAATATTAAATAGAATGATATTTGCTCTTAAAGTATATGAGAGGTTTTTTGGTACTCAATTTCATATAGTTTGTAATTAAACAAATAATTATAGTGTGATCTCCAGATTTAATTTTTTTTTCAACTTTTGCCTCAATTAAACCTAAGGACTCAGGAAAGTAAGGGACTTTATTTTTTGAAATATTATATTTTGTATCCTTCCATCTATTTTCCAATGATCCTGCAAATTTATTAGATAATTTAAGTTGAGATTTAGCTAAAAAATTCACATTTAAAGGACTATTTAATTTAAAAGTTTTTAAATTCAAGTTCTCATTTCCAAGACAAAATAAAAATTTTGGAGGTTTTAGAGATAGACTTGAGAAAGAATTTACTGTGCATCCAAAAAATTGTTTTTTATTTGTACCATTTGTTACAATTGTAATACCCGTAGAGAAAAGTGAGAAAACTGAGGTTAAATTTTTCATTTTTTATTAATTAGTGGTAGCGCTGGAGAGACTCGAACTCTCACGAAGTTGCCTTCACCGGATTTTGAATCCGGCGCGTCTACCATTCCGCCACAACGCCTTAAAATAATCTTATTTACTTATATTATTAAGTTAAATTAGGCAAATTGATAACTAATTGTGTATTTATCTAAATTTAAGAATAATATCTCGATACTTTGGAATACATTTATTTTATGGCTCCTATCTTGACGTTCGCGATAATTGCTGCAATTACACCGGGTCCAAATAATATAATTTTATCTACGAATGCCGTAAATTATGGTTTTAAAGATACAATTCCACTTATATTTGGTGTTTTTTTTGGAGTTTTATCTGTTTTAATTCTTTGTTTACTGGGTATAGGAGAAATATATGAAAGCCTTCCTACTTTGAAGATTTTCATAAAGATAATAGCTGTAATTCTTTTATCGTACCTTGCTTATAAAATTTTTATATCGTCTGAATTTTCTGAGAGCAAAGGCAAGAAAAAATTCACATTTAAAGAAATATTTTTTTTCCAATTAATTAATCCAAAAAGTGTAACAGTGTGTTTGTCAAGTACCGCTTTATTTATTCAAAGTCGCTTTTCATTTGTAGAAGAGTCAATAATGATTTTTATTTGTTTTATAATTTCTACATCTACAAGTGCTATAGTTTGGGCTGCAATCGGTCACTCATTTCGAAAATACCTTTATGATAAAAGAAAAATTATTATTTTTAATAGGGTTATGGCTCTGTCATTATTTGGTTGTATATTTTTTATAATCTTATGAAGATGAACTTTTTTAAATTAATTTTCTTTTTAATAATCAGTTTCTTTCTACTTACACCTATAGCCTTAGTTATATCAAATGGTCTGGGTACAGTTTTTTTAACAAAAGATCTTTATATAAATAGATATTTAATCGGATCTACAAAACTTATATTAATGGTTAGTATTTTTGTAACCGTAATAAGTGTTCCGTTAGCATGGGTCATTACTATGACTGAATTTTGGGGACGTAAAATTTTACAGATATTAGCTATATTGCCATTAGCTGTTCCAGCTTATATTTCAGCATATACTTATGCTGAAATTTTAGAACCAGGAGGTTTTATTTCTTTAAAATTTTTATTCTATGATGGCTATTCAATAAGAAATAGTTTAATAGCCTCTCTAATTATATCTTTATCTTTTTTTCCTTATGTTTATATCTTAACAAGGATTGCAATTATAAATTTTTCTACAAGATATATCGAAGCTGCAAAGACTCTTGGAAAAAACCCATATCAATGTTTCTTTAAAATTGGTTTGCCTATGGCCTTACCTGGAATAGCCGCAGGTTTAGCTTTGGTTTTAATGGAAACTGTAAATGATTTTGGAGTTGCAGATTTTTTTGGCTTACAAACTCTATCAGTTGGAGTTTTTCACTATATAGCAATTTTAAATGACTTACCTTTAGCTTTTCTTTTGGCCTTAATTATTATTTTACTTATGGGTTTATTGTACTTTTTTGAACAGAAAATAAGGGGAAAAAGAAAGTTTCATAATAATATTTATGAAAATGTTCAGTGGTCAAAATACAAGCTAGGAAGACTCATGGGAATATTTGTTTTAATTAGTGGTGTTTTACCAATTTTATTTGGATTTATTTTGCCCCTCATTTTTGTCATTTATACATTTTTCAATAATTTGAATTTTATTGATTTTAATAACTATTTTTCATCTTTGTATAATTCAATCTTATTAGGAATTATTGCTGGAGTTGGATGTGCGATTATATCAATTTTAATTAGTTATTATTCAAGATTCACAAATAATAATTATATTTTATATTATAAAAAAATAGTAAACGTAGGTTATGCAATACCTGGAGTGGTTATAGCCTTAGGAGTGCTCTTCTTTTTATTTTATTTTGATCGCTTAACAACTCTTTCTCTATCTACGACATTACTGGGCTTGTCTTTAGCCTTAATAATTAGATTAATTGCTCTATCAAACAATTCTTTAGATTCTGGAATGGAAAAAATTGGTAAATCAATTGATGATGCATCAAGATTAGTTGGGAGAAGATCATCAACGACATATTTTCGAGTTATATTACCTCAGGTTAAATTAAGTATTTTGGCAGGATTTTTTTTAGTTTTTGTTGATACAATAAAAGAGTTACCTATTACTTTATTACTTAGACCCTTTAACTTCGATACTCTTGCTACAAGCTTATATGAATACTCATCGAATGAAATGTTTGAATATGGCAGTTTACACGCCTTAACAATTATCTGCTTTCTATCCTTGGTAATTTATTTGTTCGATAATGTATTAGAAAAAAGAATGTTATCAAAAACGAGAAAATAATTATTTAAATTTTTTCATTAGCTTTAGTGTTTCATTACTAACGTGGTGTTCTATACCTTCGCTGTCATTTTCTGCAGTCTTTCTTGAAACACCTAACTTAATTAAAAAATTAAAAACAATTTCATGTTTTTCTTTCGATAGTGTAGCTAATTTTTCACCCTCTTCTGTTAAGAAAATTGATCGATACGGTTCAGATTTTGCAAGGTTAAAATTAATTAAACGTTTTAAATTTTTATTAACAGTGGCTTGCGACACGCCAAAATATTGAGCAAGATCAGCATTTTTAACATCACCTTTATTTTGTAAAATCTCTTGAATTGCCTCAACATAATCTTCGAGTATTTCATTTTTATTTTGACTTCTTATATTTGAAAATTGATATGGCTCACTAGATCTAGTGTTTTTCATAGCTCTTTCAATTTATTTGCATAATAATGAAAAGTAAAGATTTGTTTGACTAAATTTTAGTTATATCTATATTGTTTAGCCTAGGCTAAAAAAAATGACTGAATTAGTAATACAATTAGGTAGAAAATTTCAATATTTAAGGTTTTCTAAAATTCTTCTTTTTATGTGTATTTTGCTTCTTCTGGTTTTTGAAGAAACTAGAAGTATTTTAATTTCCTCTTCAAGTGATGCATATATTGCTGTGTCTAGCTTTGTAGGAGTAACTCTTCTTTTATTTGTTATTCTTGAAAAGAAAAACTTTAATTTACAAAAACTAATTTTACAAAATAAAAAGTTTGAAGTTCCTATCTGCTCTTTATTAGGTGTAATACCTGGGTGTGGTGGTGCAATTATGGTAATGAGTTTATTTACTCGAAGAGTAGTATCTTTTGGAGGTGTTCTTGCTGCACTAATAAGTACTATGGGTGATGCTGCTTTTCTTCTCATAGCAACAAAGCCTCAAGCTGCTTTGATCATACTCCCAGTAACTTTTATAGTTGGTATGATTTCAGGTTATATAGCACAACCTTTTACAAAAAATTTTTTACAAAATAAAATTAATAAAAATTCTAATTCAACACATCTACCTAAAAATAAAACATCTAATAAGTTTTATAATATTTGGTTTTTATTTTTAGCTCCTGGATTTGCATTAGGGATGTTAAATGCTTTTAATATTGACTTAAGTTTTAATTTTCTTGGGATTAATTTGATTGAAATGATGGCATTTATTTTAGCTATATACTGTGTCTTATTATGGGTTTTAAATCCTTTGACAGATATTCAAATGGCATCAATTCATGAAAACTCTTATAGAAAAGTTGTAGACACAACTTGTTTTGTAACAGTTTGGGTAATTATTTCTTTTGTTATTTACGAATTAATTGATTTGTCGACTAATGGTTTAATATTTGAGTCTTTGATATTATTTGGACCTTTTGTACCGCTATTAGCTATATTAATTGGTTTTATTCCTGGATGTGGACCTCAAATTATGATCACATCCATGTATGTGAGTGGACAAATTCCTATGTCAGCTCAAATAGGCAATTCTATATCGAATGATGGAGATGCTCTTTTCCCTGCTATAGCAATTTCAGCGAAAGCTGCAATAGTAGCTACCCTTTATAGTGCTATACCTGCTATTATAATTGCTTATCTTTGGTATTACCTTATAGGTTAAACCTATTTATTTATAAATTCGATATGGTTTGGAAGAACTTACATATATTTGTTGAAAAAAAATCTAAATCGAAATTCTCGCAATATTTTTTATCCATAGTTGCTTTCATTGAAAGTATTTTTTTTCCAATACCGCCTGATTTGATATTGATACCAATCGTTTATTTCAATCCAAACAAATTTTTAGTAACGGCTTTGAATTGTACAATCTTTTCTGTTATTGGGGGTGCTGTCGGATACTTTATTGGGTATTTCATTTTTGACGCTGTCCAATCTTATTTTGATATTAGCAAACAAACTGAATTTATTAATTTTTATAATGATTGGGGTATTTTTGCAGTTTTTCTTGGGGGTTTCACTCCAATACCATATAAAATTATTGCTTTAACAAGTGGTTACTCTCAGTTTAATTTTATCTATTTTATATTTCTTTCAGTGCTATCTAGAGGTTTGAGATTTTTTATTATAGCTTTTATTATTAAACAGTTTGGCGATATAGGAATGCATATTTTAAAAAGAAATAAATTATTAATTTTTGTTCTAATTCCTATTGGAATTGTCTTTTTAATTTATTTATTATTTTATCATGATTAAAGAAAATCATATTTTTATTATTGTTTTTTTATTTTCACTTATAGCAATGTCTTTCGCGTTTATATTGCAATATGCTTATGGACATAACCCTTGTAAATTGTGTGTATACCAGAGAATTCCATACTACTTAATTTTAGTTTTAGGAATATTCTATTTTTTCATCAAAAAATATTTCAAATTTCTTTATTTATCTTTAATAGTTTTAATAATTTTTGAATTGGCAATATCTGGTTATCACTCTTTGACTACATTTGGGGTTGTCGAATATACAGGATGTGAAGCTGCCTCGCTCCCCACAGATATAAATAAACTAAAAGAGGAGTTGATGTCTAACTCTCTAATTACTACATGTTCGGATGCCAATTTGCCCTACTTTGGTATTCCTTTATCAGTTTATAATTTCTTGTTTTCAATAACTTTTCTGATATTAATTATTTTCAATGCCTACAAAAAAGAAAAACAAAACTCTTAATAACGATGAAAGAAAACTAATCGAAGAAATTATAAGAGTTGATCATGCAGGGGAGCATGGTGCTACACAAATTTACCGCGGTCAATTAGCTATTTTTAAAGAAAATACTGAATTTGGTAAAGAAATCAAAGAAATGGCCGATCAAGAAGAGATTCATAAATCTACTTTTGATGAATACATTGTTAAAGAAAATGTAAGACCTACTGCCTTATTTCCATTTTGGAATTTAGCTGGCTATGCACTTGGGTTAGGTACTGCTTTGATGGGAAAAAAAGCAGCAATGGCATGTACAGTTGCTGTCGAAGAGGTTATTGGTCAGCATTATGATGAGCAAGCGAAGGAACTCTCTCAAAGAAAAATAAAACCAGATTTATTGAAGACTGTTAAAAAATTCAGAGAAGATGAGCTGGAACATCATGATACTGGTGTTGAACATCAAGCAGAAATGACAACTGGATACATCCTTTTATCAAAAACTATAAAACAACTCTGTTATACAGCTATAAAAATAACTAAAAAATATTAATCTTTCTCTAAAACACTATCCCAATATAAATAATCTCTCCAACTTGAATGAAGATAGTCTGAGGGAAAATTTTTGCTCTTTAATCTTAGAGAATATTGAGAGGGTTCTTTTGGTTTTTTGAGCAAATTAAAACCTACTTGGCTTAAACTCCTACTACCTTTAGTCCAATTACATTTAGAGCATGCAGTGACAACATTTTCCCAGTTTGTTAATCCCCCTTTTGATCGAGGAATTAAATGATCAAAAGTAAGCTCTCTAGTTGAAAATTTGTCATTACAATATTGACAGGTAAAATCATCTCTTAAGAAAACATTGAATCTCGTAAAAGCAGGTTTGTGACTATGTGGTATATAATCCTTAAGAGCAATAATGCTTGGTAACTTTATCTCAAATGATGGAGATGACACTTTTTGATCATACTCTTCTACTATATTAACTCTTTCAAGAAAAACGGCTTTAACAGTATCTTTCCAACTCCAAATAGATAAGGGAAAATAACTGAGAGGTCGGTAATCTGCATTTAAAACCAAAGAGGGACAATGATTCGAGCTAATCATCTTTTAATACTAGCATATTCAATTGAAGGATTGGTTAAAATTTTATTAAATCCAATGCTTGTAAAATTTATTAATTTCATCAATGGCGATTGGGCTAATTGAATGAGCACAGTTATCATCTAAAATTATTTTACATGAGATTTTTTTTAAATCCAAAAACGAATTTGTCTCAACCGCTCGATTATATGGTACTACGTCATCCAACTTTCCATGGAAAATTAAAAAACTTGATTTTACATCAGTAGTTTTTAAATCGTATAAGATCTCTTTAGGCAAAGAACCGGATAAGGAAATAATGCTATGAAAATTTAAATTTTTTTGTAAAGCATAGTATGTTGCAAGCATAGAACCTTGAGAAAAACCAATTAAAGAAATTTGTGATGCATCGACTGCATGTTCTATAATTATTTTCTCAATAATTGAGTCGAGATGAGAAAAAGCAGATTTTAACCCTATCTTTAGTTCTTCTATAGACCTCTCTTTTAAAGGAAACCACTGATAACCAAAATAATTGAATTCACAGGGCTCAGGAGCATTGGGAGAGATAAATTCTGTGGTCTCTTTATTTAACAATATATAATTTTTTAATGATATTAGGTCATTTCCATTAGAACCATAACCATGCAAAAATAATACAATTTTCTTCATATTAATCTCTTAAATTTAATAATTAGACATTTATAGATAATTTGATAACTATTTACCATGTTTTCATCAACAGTATTACCTTTTGTTTTAGTTGTATCCATGGTTTTAGCCTTACTCATGGTGATAGTAGGTGTAATAGCTATGGCCAAAAACGGAAATTTTAATAAAAAACATAGTAACAAGCTTATGAGAATGAGAGTATTGTTTCAAGGTATAGCTGTTTTAGTATTCGCTGCGATAATATATTTATCAAGATAATTAAAAATTACTAAAATCATGAATAAGAAAAGTAAAATATTATCAACTACAATTAATAAGAATACCTCGACGTTAATGGATGATTTTAATAGTTCAATTGACATTGATAGAAGATTAATTGATGAGGATATTGCTGTAACCAGTGCGCATGTTAAAGCTCTGACAAAGCTGAAAATAATTTCAAAAAAAGAAGCTCTTACAATTCAAAAAGGTCTGATTTCAATATTGAATGATCATAAAAAAGGTAAATTAAAATTTTCAAAAAAAAACGAAGATATTCATATGAACGTGGAGTCTTTTCTTTACGACAAAATTGGTGAGGTAGCAAATAAGATACATACTGGAAGGTCTCGTAACGATCAAGTAGCGACTGATACTAGATTATGGACAATTAAAGCTTCTAAAAATTTAAAAGATGAAATTAAAAAATTGATGAAATCTTTATTAGATCAAGCTCAAACAAATGAAAAAAACATAATTCCAGGATTTACACATTTGCAAGTAGCACAACCTATATCTTTAGCCCATCACTTAATTGCATATTTAGAGATGTTTAAAAGAGATTTAGATTATTTTAATTTTTGTATAGAAAAAACAGATGAAAATGTTTTAGGTAGTGCTGCTCTAGCTGGTAGTAATTATAATTTGGATTTAAATCTTCTTAACAAAAATTTAAATTTTACAAAATCAAAAAATAATTCAATGGATGGTGTCAGTGATCGTGATTTTTGTTTGTATTTTCTTCATGCAAGTTCTTTGACAGCGACACATTTAAGTAAATTATCCTCTGAGCTGATTATCTGGTCTAGTAACTTTATGAAATTATTCAATATTAGCAATCAATACTCAACAGGGAGTTCAATTATGCCTCAAAAAAGAAATCCCGATTCATTGGAATTAATTAGAGCTAAAACAAATACAATTAGAATTAAATCTTTAGAATTTTCTAATATTATATCAAATCTTCCCTTAACTTATTTTAAAGATTTTCAAGAGGATAAAAGAATCATATTTGATTGTTATGATGAATTGCTAAGCTGTCTAAAAGTTATGCAAGATATTATCAATAAATCTACGTTTGAACAATCAGTTGGAAGAGACATTAATAATAATTATTATGCTACTGCCACCGATCTAGCAGATTACCTTGTAATAGAAAAAAAATTACCATTTAGAGACTCTTATAAAATAATCGCCGATATAGTAAACTATGCTCAGCAAAATAATAAAAACCTTTCAGAAATAAAAATTGATGAATATCAAAAATTTCAAAAAGTAATTGATAAAAATATTTATAAATACGTCGATGTAGATAAAAGTCTTTCAAGAAAAAAAACATCCATGAGCACTAATCCAAAAGAAGTGTCTAGAATGATTAAAAAATATTTAAAATTTCTAAAAGTACAATGATTAAGTTTTTATCAATAATTCTATTTTCTTTATTTATTAATAGCTGTGGTAATCAAAAACCTAATAAATTACCAGAAGGTGTTGTAGATAAATCACAGTATCCATTCCCACCTAGTGAGGAGTATGAGTACCCTGAGAGCGAATGATGATAGATAAAATTTTAAAAGAGTGCTCTAGTCCCTTTTACCTTTATGATGAAGAAAAAATTAAAGATAAAATAAGTTTTCTAAACAATTTAGACTTACAATTCCAAAGAAAGTTTAATTTTGCAGTAAAAGCTAATCCAAACCTTGCAATTTTAAACCTAATTCACCGAAGTGGTTTCGGTGCAGAAGTCGTATCTGCAGGAGAACTTTTTAAATCATTGAAAGCTGGGTTCGAACCATCAGATATCATATTTGATGGACCGGGAAAGACTGAATTTGATTTAAAGTATGCTATTACTCAAAAAATTAATTCAATCAATGTTGAAAATATTGAGGAGATTAAATTCATAAACGATTACTCTTTAACTAAAGGATTAAGAACAGATATAGGTATTAGAATAAACCCTAATATAGATGGATCTACATTGGATAAAATAACCACTGGCTTATCGGGTGGCAAATTTGGAATTTCAATTGATCAAATTGACTTTGATGCAATTTCAAATTTTAAGGGAATAAATTTAAAAACGCTTTCTGTGCATATTGGAAGTCAAATTACTGATTATCAAAAGTTACTGGGTTCATATGAAAATTTAATAAGAATTGCAGACGAACAAAATCTTAAGCACAATATAAGTATTGATACATTAGATTTTGGAGGGGGTTTTGCTGTTCTTGATCACTCTGATAAAAAAATTAACTTTGAAAGTTGGAAAGATAGTTGCAATAAAATACTTGAAGGCAAAAATTTTAATATTATTTTTGAACCCGGTCGATTTATAGTTGCAGATAGCTGTGAACTTATTAGTAAAGTTTTATATATAAAAGAAAGTGGTAAAAAAAAAATTGCCATCGTTGATTGCTCTTTTTCTGAATATGTACGCCCAGCTTTGTATGATATCAATCCGCCAATAAGAGTTGCAAATAGTTCAAAAAAAACTGTTATCTATGATATTGCTGGTGGAATTTGTGAGTCTACGGATTATTTTGTGAAAGATATTGAATTACCAGAGATCAAAGCTGGAGATAACATAATATTTATGAATGTGGGTGCCTATGGATCCTCCATGTCATCAACTTATAATAGTCGTCCTCGACCTCTCGAAGTATTATATAACAAAGATGAATATCGAGTGATACGATCTCGAGATACCTTAGAGGACTTATGTAAAAATGAGATCATGTAATGATAACTCTCCTAAAGCGTTTAAATATTATTATCGCTCTAATTTTATTATTTTTAGCTCTTGGTATAATCAAATTTAAAAATAATTTATCTTATGAGCAAGTAAATAATTTTAATGTTGATGCAATCGTTGTTTTAACTGGTGGTAAAGGCGAGAGAATAATCGAAGGGTATAATCAAATTGAAAAATCCAATCAAAATAAGTTATTTATTTCTGGAGTTGATAATACCTTTAATTCAGAAGTAGTATTAGTTAATATTCTTAATTTTGATCAGAGTACTGTTGAATGTTGTATTGAGGTTGGGTATTTATCAAAAAATACATATGAAAATGCCTTGGAAACAAGGTACTGGGCTTTAGAAAAAAAAATAAATTCAATTTTATTAATCACTTCAGACTTACATATGCAACGTGCTGAATTTTTATTTAATCAGTTATCGGGTTTAAAAATTGTACCTTTTACAGTTAGCAATACAGAGTCTGTTATCCCATTTGAAAAGTTAGTAGAGGAATATATTAAATTAATTGTCTCAAAATTAGTTTTTATAAAAAAATATGAAATTTAGTTTTTTATTAATATTTTATTTGACCT
>CABXST010000015.1 GCA_902514885.1 uncultured Alphaproteobacteria bacterium
ATCTATATAGTTTAAGGCTATCATCCAACTCATTCAACCTTTCTTTTTTCTCTTCATCTCTACTATCTTTTATCCAGCGGTTTGCTTGAAGTAACACAGCGGGTCCTAAATATTCATCTTCGTTCCACCAATAACTTGGACAAGATGTACTACAAGAAAAGCACATTACACATTCCCATTTGCCATCTAGCTTATCTCTATCTTCAACTGACTGTATATTTTCTCTTTCATTGTTTGGAGATTTTTTATTTAGCCATGGCTTTATAGATTTAAATTGTTCGAAAGCTTTTTTCAAATCTACTACTAAATCTTTTAAAACTCTCATATGAGGAAGAGGGTATATATTAATTTCATCAGAACAATCCTCTATATGTTTCTGGCATGCAAGTGTATTGACACCGTCTATATTCATTGCACATGATCCACAAACACCCTCTCTACAGGATTTTCTGAAAGTAAGACTTGGATCGACTTCGGCTTTAATTTTATTTAATATATCCAAAACCATAGTACCTGCTTTAGCTACATCAATTTCAAATCGATCTATTTGAGGGGGCGTATCTTTATCACCTGACCATCGGTAAACATTTATAATCCTAATGTCATGGTTTTGTTGGGACTGTTCATCAATAAGATCTACATTAGAATATGATTTTCCTTTAACTGGAATTGAGTTTTTAGGAAGAGTGAGTTGAACCATTTAGTAAACCCTTACTTGTGGAGGTATAACAGAAATTTGATTGCTTAATGTCGTCATTCTTACGGGCCTGTGAGTAACCTTATAATCTGTAGCATCTCCCCAAAAAAGTGTGTGTTTAAGCCAATTTTCATCATCTCTTTCTGGGAAATCTTCTCTAGCATGAGCGCCTCTACTTTCAGTTCTTTGTTCAGCTGAAACACCGACACTACCAGCAACTTGCATTAAGTTATGAAGTTCTAAAGCTTCTATTAAGTCTGTATTAAAAACATCTGACTGATCTTTGACTTTAATATGTTTAAGATCTTGGGACATTGAATACAATTCGTCATTGCCCAATTTTAAAGTTTCACTCTCTCTGTAAACTCCAAATCTTTTTTGTACAGTCTTTTGCATCTTTTCTCTTAACTCTCCAACCGATACATCACCCTTATTATTTTTGATTGTTTCAAGTCTTTCTATTATTAAATTTGTTTGTGACTGAGATGGCATCCTCAATGACTCATTACTATCAATAACTTGTCCTGCTTGGATGGCTGCACCTCTTCCAAAAACAACAAGTTCAGCTAAAGCATTCGTTCCGAGTCTATTTGCTCCATGAACTGATGCACATGCTGCTTCACCTATTGCCATTAATCCCTCACATACTTCTTCTGAATTAGAGTCATTAGGTTTCAAAACCTCTGCTTTGAAATTAGTTGGGATTCCTCCCATACAATAATGAACAGTTGGGATAACTGGAATTGGTTCTTTGGAAATATCTCTTCCACAAAATGCTTTAACTGATTCAGAGATACCAGGTAATCTTTTAGCAAGCATACCAGCATCAAGGTGCTCTAAATGAAGATTTATATAATCTTTATTAGGACCACATCCTCTACCAGCACTGATCTCTTTACTTATAAATCTTGAGATAACATCCCTAGCTGCAAGATCTTTGGCATTTGGAGCATACTCAAGCATAAATCTTGTACCTTCGTTATTTTTTAAAATACCCCCCTCACCTCTAGCTGCCTCTGATATTAAAACTCCAACACCATATATTCCAGTGGGGTGAAACTGAATAAACTCCATATCAGATAACGGAAGTCCTGCCCTGAGAGCAATACCTGCGCCATCCCCTGTACAAATATGTGCACTTGTGGATGATTGAAATATTCTTCCGTAACCACCTGTCGCTAAAATTGTCATTTTTGCAATAAAGCGGTGCAGTGAACCATCTTCAATATTGATTGCTAAGAGTCCACAAATTGCGTCGTTATCATCTTTCAATAAATCTATGGCAAAGTATTCGTTATAAAAATCAACGTTATTTTTGAGACTTTGCTGATATAACGTATGAAGTAATGCATGTCCAGTTCTGTCAGCTGCGGCACAAGCTCGACTTGCAGGTTCGCCTTTACCATTTTTTGTCATATGCCCACCAAAAGGTCTTTGATATATCTTACCATCCTCAGTTCTAGAAAATGGCATGCCGTAATGTTCCAACTCAACAATAGAGTCAACTGCATTCGCACATAGATATTCAATACTGTCTTGGTCGCCAAGCCAATCAGAGCCCTTTACAGTGTCAAACATATGCCATTGCCAACTGTCTTCACCCATATTAGCTAGCGCAGCACCTATACCTCCTTGAGCTGCCACAGTATGGCTTCTTGTAGGATAAACTTTTGAAACACATGCGGTCTTAAGGCCCTGCTCGGAGCATCCCAGAGCAGCTCTTAAGCCAGCTCCTCCGGCACCTAAAACAACAACATCTAATTTATGATCAGTGAAATTCATATTAAAAAAATAATACCGGTAAAAAAATTAAGAACGAGGCTCCAATAACTATATTAGTAAAAAAAGAATAAGTTTTCATTTGATTAAATTTAAAATAATCCTCGTAGACTTTTCCTAACTGAATTTTTATGTGAAGCATGGATACAACAAAAAAAATTAATAGTAAGATCTTATTAGTCATATTTGATAATAACATATTTAGAGAATTTATATCAGAATGGGAATTTACAAAAAACAACACAAACCAATAACTAATTGGGATTAATGCAAGATATAAAATTCTTTCAATTTTCCATTTTTGCGAGGCTTTCATAACAGCACCATCCATGTAAATACTAATGTCATTATTATATTTGCTACTAATATAATATATGTAACTAAATAAACATTTTTTATTTCCATTCCAATTGCAAAAGACCATAGAAAATATTTAAAACCATTTAATAAATGATGGTTGAAAATAAAAAACCAAAAAATAAATATCAATTTTACTGGCAACAAGTTGATGAACATTGTTAATAGAAGATTGAGCTGAGGGAGTATATTTGCACTACCTAACCAGATTGCAAAAAAAGGAATTGAAAATGCAAATGCAATAACTCCTATTCTACTAGAAATAGAGAATATCATAGTTAAAAAAGGTCTATAAATCTGCAAATGTGGTGATAACGGAGCCATAAAGGGGAAATATATTCAAAAATATCTTATAGTAAAAAGCTATTATTTTATTAATTCATGCATTATATCAATTAATCAAATTGTGGAAAAAATGTTGATCAAATATGCTTTTAGTAAGAATTAGAGGTCTAAAAAAGATAAAAAATCTAATAAAATAGTAATAGGTCGTGAACATTTTTGTTTAAATGTGCCGAATCTCACCCCGCATGAGAAAAGCTTTATTTTTAAAGTTGGCACCACGACCTATGAATTTACCCTTTTTACTATTTATATTGTCTATGTATACTCACGAGCTATGTCTGCTTTAGCTCAAATATCCAAATATATTGATCGCTTTAATACATTTGTTGGATACCTTTGTGCACTCTTTGTTTTCTCGATGGTAATAGTGGTGTTCACAGTTGTTGTGCTTAGATATGGCTTCAATATTGGATTCATTTGGATGCAAGAGGTTTATGTATGGCTTCATAGTTTTATATTTATGCTAGGTGCAGGGTTTACTTATTTAGCTAATGAACATGTACGAATTGATGTTTTTTATAGAGGGGCATCAAAAAAATATAAATCTATTGTGGATCTATTGGGAAATATTTTTTTATTGTTGCCATTTTTATATCTTATCTGGAGCTATAGTTATCCTTTTGTATACCGTTCTTTTTTAATGGGAGAAGTTTCAAGAGAAGCTGGCGGTATGCCTGCATTGTTTATCTTAAAAAGTGCAATTCTATGGTTTTGTTTAGTCTTATTTCTTCAATTGATTTCAAATGTTTCTAAATCAATTCTTTCCCTTTCAGGTCACGGTACATCTAGTAATAAATCATGATTACTCCAGAAATATTAGCAATTGTGATGTTTCTTACAACGTTAGGTTTACTGCTTTTTGGTTTTCCTGTTGCTTTCACACTTGCTGGAACAGCCCTTTTATTTGGGTTTCTTGGAGATGCCTTAGAAATTTTCAATTTTAGAATGCTAGGTTTTTTTCCTCAGCGCATATTTGGAACAATGATTAATGAGCCGCTTGTGGCCGTTCCTTTGTTTATTTTTATGGGAATAATGTTAGAGAAAACAAAAATTGCTGCTGGACTTTTACAGTCAATTGGTGAGCTTTTTGGATCTACAAAAGGTGGTTTAGGTATTGGGGTTGTAATCGTGGGTATGTTACTAGCAGCTTCTACAGGAATTGTTGGAGCTACAGTTGTTACAATGGGAATGCTCTCTTTGCCGTCAATGATGAAAGCTGGATATGATCAAAAAATAGCAACGGGAACTATTTGTGCTGCTGGAACATTGGGCCAAATCATCCCTCCTTCGATTGTACTTGTTCTATTGGCAACAATCTTACAAGGGGCAAATGAAGAAGCAGCTATGTTAGTTGGCAATTTAGCTCCTGAACCTGTTACAGCAATTGATTTATTTGCAGGTGCTATCTTGCCTGGATTAATGCTGGTAGTCTTGTTTATAATATTCATATTCTTTTACGCTAGATTCAACCCATTATCATGTCCTCCAGTTGAAACAAATAAATCAAGAAAAGAGATATATATAGAAGCTGCTAAATCAGTTATACCTCCAATAACTCTGATTGTGTTAGTTTTGGGTTCTATACTTTTTGGAATTGCAACTCCCACAGAATCCGCATCTGTCGGAGCTGTAGGAGCAGCAATAATAGCTCTCTTAAAAGGTGAGTTAAATTTTAAAAATTTAAAAGAAACTTCTATTGGCACTGTGAAGTTAAGCTCGTTTGTATTTGTTATTCTAATTGGTGCATCAATGTTTTCATTAGTATTTCGAGGTTTTGGTGGAGATGAAATGATTGAACATTTTCTTGGAAACTTACCCGGAGGTCTTTATGCAGCTCTTATTTTAGTTATGATAGTAATATTTCTTTTAGGCTTCTTTTTGGATTATATTGAAATAATTTTTGTTATCGTGCCTTTAGTAGGTCCAATATTAATAGCAAATGGAGCGGATCCTTTATGGCTTGGTATTCTGATTTCATTAAACTTACAAACAAGTTTTTTGACTCCACCATTTGGTTTTTCTCTATTTTTTTTAAGGGGGGTGGCACCAGACAGTATTCAAACAAGAAACATGTACAAAGGAGTAATTCCTTTCATTGGAATTCAAATAGTAGCAATATTAATAGTCGGCTTTTATCCAGAAATTGCTACGTGGTTACCAGATCAGATGTTTTAATAATACTCATCCCCATAAATTAGGGGATGAGTCAAAAGTTTTATCTTATGCTGATGGGTAAGTAAAAGGTAAGCTTCTAACCCTCATGTACTCCTTTTCAGAAGTATTTGTCCACCTCAAAATAGAAGATCTGAACTCAACAATATGTGAAAAAAGTTCCTGTGATACTGGATCTTCAGAAGCAATTGAGCTACATACCTCACCTGCTCTTTGACCAAGTGCATTCATAACTGGGTCAGGCAGTTGTCTCATTTGAACTCCATGCTCGTTAATCAGTTTTTGATAAGAGCTGTCATTTGCAGCTTGGAACATTGATAATACTTCCATGTTTATAGCCTTTGACGCAACAGTTATTAATTCTTTTGTTGCATCGTCAAGTTTTTCCCATTCAAACATGTCAATAGAACAATCTAAAATTGTTGCTGGCTCATGCCATCCTGGATTGTAATAATACTCTGCAGCCTGGTGAAGACCTTTTCCCAAATCAGCTGCCGGACCAATCCATTCAGTAGCATCGATAGCTCCTGATGCAAGAGATGGTAAAACATCAGCGCCTGCTAATAGAACAGTGTTTGCACCAAAAGATTTTAATACTTCGCCACCAAGTCCAGGCATTCTTATTTTTAAACCTTCAAAATCTGCAAGAGAATTGATTTCTTTATTAAACCAACCACCCATTTGATTTCCAGTATTACCCATTGGCAAAAACTTAACTCCAATAGAGTTATAAGCTTTGTCAGCTGCTTCAATGCCACCGCCATAATAACACCATGCATTTTGCTCCTGAGCAGTTAAACCGAAAGGTAGTGCTGCAGAGAATGAAGGAGCCATGCTTATGTTAGTCCAGTAATATCCTGCACCGTAAGCCATTTGAGCTGCACCTGATCTAACAGCATCAAGAGACTCAAGAGGAGGAACAAGTTCACCTCCATGATAAACTGTTATTTTTAATTTATCAGATTGGTTGTTTACATAACTTGCAAATCGATCAATTGCTTTTCCCAGTCCACCAGCCTTACCGAAAGCAGAACATGCTATCCATTCCATGTGTCCGCCAGATATAGCTGGAGCTGGAAATGAAGAAACTGCTGCAGCACCAAGCGCTGCAGCACCGGCACCTTTTAGAAAATTTCTTCTTTTCATTGCTTTGCTATTTTTAGTCTTTTTAGCCATAAAAATTTCCCTCCTATATTAAGAAATAATTAATTATCTTTTATTAGCTATCATTATACCAATAATCACAGATAAAATTCCAGCGTAATGATAGCTCTGTAGCGTCTCTTGAAAGACTAAATATGCAAGGATTCCTCCAAAAATAGGCATTAAATGAAGAAAAGGACCAGATTTATTGGGGCCAATTAAGGCAACACCAGTATTCCAACACATGTAAGAAAGGATGCTAGGAAACGTACCCGTATAACCAATTACTAATAAAGTTTTCTGATCAAAATTAATGAAATTATTTAGGATAATAATGTCATATAAAAATACAGGTGACAGTAAAATTACTGTAAATACAAATGATAGATATAAAAAACTAAACCCTGAAACTCCTGTCTTATTTTTTTTTAGGAATATTGAATACAAAGCCCAGGAAACTACAGCAAGTAATATAAATAGATCTCCAGAGTAAAATTTTGCATCAAAGATATTTTGATAATTACCTTTTGTAATTACATAACTGACACCAATAAGTGATATTATTACACCCAGCATTTGAAACAAGTTCGTTTGATGTTTATAAATAAATTTATTTAAAAGTATTATTAACATTGGAGTTGTCGATATAACCAACAAAGAATTAATAACTGTTGTAGCAGTTAAACCTACATATGTGAGTGTATTGAAAAGAGTTGGCCCAGTTAAAACTATTAAAAAAATCATACCAGGTTGTTTCTTTAAAAGGGGTAAATCATTTAAGGCTTTTTTTAAACAAAAAGGAGTTAAAATAACAAAAGCAATTACCCACCTATAAAATGCTAAAGATAAAGGTGATACTAAATCTTCAACTGAAGATAATCTTCCAATTATAAAATTACCTGACCAAAATAAGGAAGCAAAACATAAAAATATTGCTGCTTTAAGAGAAACACTCACAGATATTTTTTAGTTAAGTTTTTCAATGGCAATTGCTAATCCTTGTCCACCACCAATACACATACTTGCGACACCAACTTTTTGTTTAGTTCGTCTTAATTGATGAGCCAAGGTTGTGACTATTCTCGCACCAGAACAACCAATTGGGTGACCTAGTGCAATAGCCCCCCCAGCAATATTTAATTTGTTTGGATCTATTTTTAGAGATCGTTGAACTGCAACTGAAGTTGCAGCAAATGCCTCATTAATCTCTACGAGATCAAAATAACCAATATTAACACCCATTTTCTTCATTAATTTCTGAATTGCTGTAATAGGAGTTACTCCCATATAATCAGGGTTTCCTGCCGATGAAGCCCAAGATAGAATTTTTGCTATAGGTCTGATTTTATTAGATTTAATATACTTCTCAGAAGCTAAGGCTAAAAAACTAGCACCATCGTTTAGCGAAGAAGCATTACCAGCCGTAACAGTGCCAGACTTTTTAAAAACAGCTTTAAGTTGGCCGAGCTTAACAAGTGTTGTGTCTTTGCGAACCTCATCTTTGTAAGTTGATTTAATCAATTCATTTTTATAATAGTTATTTTTTATAGCCTTATATGTTTTCAGATATGACTGATAAGCAAATTGATCTTGGTCTTGTCTAGTGACAGTATATCTTCGTGAAACATTTTCTGCAGTTATGCCCATATGCTCTTTTGAAAATGCGTCTGTTAGTCCATCGTTCACTAAGGTGTCAATAAAAACGTTATTCCCTAATTTTTTTTCACCTGTCCTACTTAAATAAGCATGACGTGCTCTAGACATACTTTCCTGACCTCCGACAATTAGTAGGTCAGACTCACCTGAATAAATTTTAGATGACCCGTCCATGGTGGCTCTCATGCCACTACCACAAACTTGATTTACAACATAAGCGAAAGAGGACTGCTGCATCCCAGAATTTAAAGCAACTTGCCTTGCTGTATTCATACCAAGACCACTTGTTAAGACTTGTCCCAAAACAAGCCCTTCTATTTCTTTTGTATTAATTTTTTTATTTCTTTCAAGTAAGTCCTTAAGGCAAGAAACTCCTAGATTTACTGACTCAGTTTTTTTATAGTTTCCAAGATAGGCGCCAATGGGTGTTCTGACTGCATCAATTATAAAAACATCATTCATTTATATTTATCATCCTATATTCACTTACTGATTCAGGGTTTGCTAGTGATCCTAAATTTTGCACTTTATCATTATTGATGATTTTTTTGACAAGTATTTCAGAATTTTTTCCACTTTTTGTTCTTGGAATATCTTTCACCACAAATACCTTCCAAGGAACATGTCTTGGACTAAGGGATACTTTGAGGTGTTTTTTTAATACTGATTTAAAATCAATGTTGATTTTTGGGTTTGATAATTTTAGAAATAGTATAATTTTTTCATCATTTTCGGTCATATATCCTGTTGCCAAACAATCTTCAATCCAGTGAAATTTTTGCAAACTATTATAGATCTCACCAGTACCTATTCTTACACCACCTGGGTTTAATGTAGCATCTGACCTTCCAAATATCACATAACCTCCATTATTTGTTTTTTTTACATAATCTCCGTGGGCCCATATATTTGGAAATTTTTCAAAATAAGCAGATTTATATTTTCTATAAAGTTTATCATTCCAAAAGTAAATAGGCTTAGATGGAAAGGGTGTCTTACAGACTAACTCACCAGTTTTTTTTGTCGGTTTGCCCTTTTCATTATAAACATCAATGTTCATACCAAGACCTGGTCCTTGAATTTCACCGGAATATACAGGTAAAGTTGGTATACCTAACATAAAACATGAGACAATGTCTGTACCACCACTCACTGAATGTATGAATGATTGAGAGTTTAAACTATTATTTATAAATTTAAAAGTGTCTGGACTTAGAGGAGAACCGGTGGAAATAAAACAGTTTATTTTTTTTAAAACATTTTTTTTATTAGATTTGAAGTTGTTTTGGATAGTTTCATAAATCTTTGCACCGGCACCTAACATCGTTGATTTAGTATCGTTTGTCATACTAATAACTCGGTTAGTATTTGGATAAAATGGAGATCCATCATAAAGTACAATTGTAGATCCTAACAATAAATTTGAAACAGTCCAGTTCCACATCATCCAACCACATGTTGTTAAAAAAAGCATCTTATCTTTTGATTTAACATTGGTATGTAGTGCTAATTCTTTTAAGTGCTGTAGAAGTGAGCCACCGTGACCATGTGTAATACATTTAGGAAGCCCCGTAGTTCCGCTTGAAAATAAAACATAAAGAGGGTGGTTAAAATCTAGTAAGACATTTTTATTAATTCTCTTATATTTTTTTTGAGAGAAGATTTTTTTTAATTTAGATGTATTCTTATCGGAAGGATAACTAGTTTTTAAAATTCTTGGATTATTTAAGTTTTGTTTTAGTAATCTTAAGTTTTTTGAATAATTAAATTTTTTGCCATTGTAAAAATAATGATCAGCGATAATTAACAGTTTAGGTTTTAATTGCGAAAACCTATCAATTACAGCTTGTGTTCCGAAATCAGCGGAACAAGAAGACCAAACTGCACCTATTTTAGCGGTTGATAAGAAACTAATTATTGTGTCAGGTATATTAGGAAGATATCCAACTACTACATCACCTTTTTTAATACCTAAACCTAGAAAGAAGTTGCTTAAAGCATTGATTCTCTTGTTCAAATCACTGTAGGTGATTATTTCTTTGTATTTATTTTCTCCAATGAATTCAATTGCTGTATCTAAAGAATTATTTTTATATATTAAATCATAGTAATTAAGACTACAGTTATTAAAAAAAGTAGAATTCCAAAAGTAATTTTTTTTATTATAAGCCTTGAATGATTTTTTCTTCTCTAGATTTATATTAAAATATTCAACTATAGACTCCCAAAAGTTTTCTGGATTATCATTGCTCCACTGCCAAAGTTTATTGTAACTTGAAAATTTTTTAAGAAATTTTTTCTCTAAATATATTTGAAATTTATAAAGATTTGTTGATTTAATAAATTTATTATTTGGTTCAAATAATTTATCCATCTTTATTTTTCATTAGTCTATGAAGCTCGTTAGGTATTTTACTAGGGGCTCCTTGGGAGTTAACACAAACCATCACAATCTTCGATCTAAAAATTATTTTATTTTGTTTTAAGAGATTTTGTTCAAGTTCAAATGAAGCATTTTTAAGAACCGAAATATTACTTTGAACATTTATTATGTCCTCTAGTTTGCAAGACTCAATATAATCACATTCAATTTTTTTAACTAAAAAAAGTCGGTCATGCTCTTTAAGTAATGTAGTGAGTGTGAAACCTAATTTATTAATCATTTCGGTTCGCGCTCTCTCAATAAATTTCAAATAGTTTGCATAATACACTACTCCACCAGCGTCTGTGTCTTCGTAATATATTTTAAAAGTGCATTGAAACATTAAGTTGTTAGACCTAGATACAATATATAAGTAATTATAATTATAACTATGCCAAAGATTAAATATCTATATTCATTCATTTAATTAACTATCTAGGAAATTATTAGGAAATCTTCTCTCTCTTAAAATAATAAATCATTTTATGTTTTGACGAGACGTCTGATTTTTCTTTTATGACGTTTACTAACTCCCAACCTTCTTTTCCACCTTTATTGAGCCAATCATTTTCTGACTCTAATTCTTCATCATCCAAATATTGGGTGTAAATTCTATACTCCCACTTTATATGTTTTTTTTTATCAAATACTGGGTTAATCATTTCTTTGTAGCCTTATGCATTTAAATTATAGAAAAACCACACTGCAGAAAAACACCATAATGTAAGAAAAATTTTACCCAATTTATCTGCTTTTTTAAAATGTGAATTCATTTCTCTTAATTGGCCATCATTTTGCTGATCTTTATTATTAGAAAAGTCCTTTAATTTTTTTTGGTAAAAGAATTTGTATATATTTATGGCACAGGTCCATCCTGTTAGAATATAGAAGATAGAACTAGATAAATTAGTCATTATTATATTTTAAAGAATTTAAAAATTAATAATATCAATAATTGGTTCCGTAGTGTAACGGATAGCACAAATGACTTCGGATCATTTAGTCAGGGTTCGAATCCTTGCGGGACCGCCAAGTAAATTTTTTTAATTGATTTAAATTCAAATCCTCGGGAAAATTTCTAAAAATATCTTTTAAACCTATGATAATTACGTATGTGATTATGAAACTCATGACAGTATCACTCAAAAAATGATCTCCCTCCATAATTCTTAATAATGAAATTAAAAGAATAGAGGCATAAGCAAAAGTATTCCATGATGTCCTATTAAAAATAATTAATACTGCTAATGATAGCGTGAAAAAGGAAACGTCTCCTGAAACAAAACTACAATTAGTGCTACAGTAATCTACATTTAACCATGGTATGGTAAACGGCTCTTGGCCACCAAACTGGATTGTGTCATTGGGTCTTGCTCGCCCCCATAGATTTTTAAAAATAGAATTGACAACAACACCTGTTCCAACGATAAGACAAGAGAATAAGTAAACCCATTCCCTGACCGGAATATTTAAAATTTTTTCTTTAAAATAAATATGTTTAATAACTGCAGCTATAGGAACAAAGAAAACTAGTAATGCCAAAAGTGGTAGAAGCATTTTTCGAATAAAATAAATAAACCAATCAGACTCGGTGGCGATAAATTTACCATCCTGTCCAAAGAATAAACCGCTAACCGTTATATCCAAAGAAGGGAATAAAAAGAAAACAATAGAAAGTAAAAGAGTTATTGTGAGGGTTTTAAAGTAAAAATTAAAATTCAAATAGAGAGAAAATATATTTTTATAAACTTTAGCAATATAACTTGAAATTATATTTACATTTGAATTTGGGATAAGTTTTTCACCTTCTATTGTAAACAATATTTTTTTACTTGCTAAATTTTTTGAGATAAAAATTGAGGAAAGGTATGCAATTAGTGCTCCTCCGAAAATATCACTTATAAAATGGGCGCCGACTATAACCCTTGTAGAAGCAATTATAATGGCGACTGTTATCAGAATGTTTTTAATTTTTGGAAACAATAGAACCATACAAAAGATGAATGCAAATATAGTTGCCGTATGACCTGATGGGAATGAATGCCATTTCGAGTCAAAACTTATAATGCTTAAAGATTTTTGTTCAAACCCATTAAATAAAACTGGTCTTGGTCTTCCAATAACATGTTTTAATATTTGTGTAACTATACCGCTTAATAAAATATTTAAAAAAATAAATAAACTTATCTCACTGATAGTATTGATGATCTGATTTTTACTTTTAATTATTTTAACTAGTGCCCATGTTAAAATAGTGGGTATAAAAAAATATAAAGAGTCTCCAAAATGAGTAAGCGTTCCGAAAAGTGACTTGGTTTGATAGTTTAAACTATGAAAGAATGAAGCTATAGAGTAATCGAATAACAAGAAAAAAAGAGCACCAATTAATAAATAAATACTTACTTTTTTTTCTTGAGCATTTAATTGATTTAAAAAAGTCATAATTTTTTAAAGTTAAGATTAATATAAGATTTTGATGTTAAATCTAAAATAGTTTTATTTATAGCATCCCTATCGTCAATTGGAGTGCTATCAATTGAGCTAAATGTTAGTGCTATTTGACAGTCAGAAAAATAATCTGGATCGATTTTATCGCTAAAAAATAACATTAAATCCAATGGATGATCTTTTTCCAATATAAATTCTGTTTTTTGTATATCACAATTAAACTCATTTACTAAAGTATCAGTTATGACAAAACTTAATGTTTTTGACATATATTGAGAATAAAAAAATATCATGGAAAAAAATAAACTTAAAATTAGGGAAAATGAGATAGTTTTATATACGGCAGTTATAGATTTTTTCTGCAATGAAAAAATAGGATTAATTAATGAGGCTAAAATTATCGAACTATAGAAGAGATAATTAATATGGGGTATGTCTGACATATTTTGATAAAGAGATGTATCAAAATAAATAATGATAGCTGGTATTAAAATAAGACTAATTAAAAAAATTTTTGACCATTTTAACTCTACAAATTCTAATGTTCTAAAAATGTAAATGGACATTATTGGTAACATAAACACCAGTATTGATAAATCGAATTTCTTTGAAAAAATAAATAAAAACCAAGAAATAATTATTAATGAAAAAAATGTTATCAAATCCTTGTTCCAATTAACTCTTTTGAAAACATTATAAAATATGGCAATAATCAACAGACTTATTAAGGGAAGTAAAAAAATAATACTCTCTATAATTCTCTGCATCAAAATAGATAAATCATAGTTAATGGTAGAAAGGTTATCTGTTTCATCAATACCCTGAATAATTAAAAATATTAAAGCTATTATATATATTGAGCAAAGATAAGAAATTAAGCTCAATCGTTTTTTCTTTTCTAATTTTAAATTAAATAATTTTAATATAGTCAAAAATGAGATTAAAATAATAAAGAAGAAATTATTTAAAATTAATGCAATTAAACTGAAAAGGATAAAAAAAAGTACATTTAAAATCTTTTCTTCATCAAAAATTCTTATTAAATAATAAATTATTAATAAAGTAATTAATCCAGAAAGAAGAGGGCCATTAATGGTTGTTATTGAAATTAAAATCGTACCACTCAATAATACTACAGTAAGTGGCATTAAATAATGAAGGTCATAAAATTTTAATTTAATAATTTTATAGGTGACTAAAATTAATAATCCTAAGTAAATAAAATTTAGAAATCTTAATAAATGGTAATTATCTAAGGCAAATACATTAGATATCTTGATAGCAAGATTTAATAATATTAAATGTGGATTTATAAAATCTGAAAAATTTGAAACTAAATTATTATTTTTTAAAGAAATTAATAAATTTAAATCATCAGTAAAATAGTAAGGTGTACCTAAACTGATTGCTGCTAACAAGCATATCCAAATGATGGTGTAAAGAATAGTGGGGATACTTTCTGGGAATCTAAAGAAGTTCATTTTTTGATTTAACTAAGTTTAGTAGCATATAGATCTAATTTATTCTATATATTGTGGTTATTTCAATTTTCTTGATGTTGTTTTTGAGCCTATTTATAATGATTTTAAGAGATTAATCTCTTTTTACAGCCTTATAGAAGCGGCTTTTTTCTTAGTGGGCCACT
>CABXST010000016.1 GCA_902514885.1 uncultured Alphaproteobacteria bacterium
AGTTCATAAAATTCATTGATAGAAATAGGCTCTCCTATTTTTTTTTGATTATCACTAAGTTCAGCAATTATTGATTCATAATAATTGGCCCATTCAGCGTTAGTTTTTGGTAGTTGTTGCTGTTCTTCCATTTATTTTAATCCTAACTTTTTATAGAAAAGATTTACAGTATAAAATAAATCTTCATTTTCATTATTTTTAATTTGGATAGACCTAGAACTTTTCATTTTAATTATTTTTTCTTGTGTCATTTGAATAAGATTATCTAATATTTTTTGACTAGCTTTTTTAAAAGTAATATCAATAAAGTTTCTTTTGATATTTATTTTAGATATCCCTAATGTTAAAGATTTTATTTTAATTGTAAGTAAATTAAATAAATTAGTTACTTCAGCAGGATAATTACCATAACGATCATATATTTCATCTAAAACACTTTTCAATTCTTGAATATTTTTTGAATTAGTAAATTTTCGATAAATAATCAATCTAGAGATATCATCTGATATATAGGTCTTTGGTATGTAATACTCAAAAAATGCATCAAATTCAAATTCTTCATAATCATCCTCTATTTCTGAATTATTATTTTTTTGTCTTTCAACTTCTTCTTTTAACATGCTTTGATAAAGTTCAATACCGATGTCTTTTACGTGCCCACTTTGTTCATCACCAAGTAGGTTACCAGCACCACGTATTTCTAAATCTTCATTTGCTAACTGAAAATTAGACCCTAAATTTTCATAATTAGCTAAAACTTGAAGTTTCTTTAGAGCAGTTTTGTTGATTAATTTTTCACTATCATGAAATAAATAGGCGTAAGCTCTTTTATTTGATCGACCTACTCTTCCTCTTAATTGATATAATTGAGATAAGCCAAATAAGTTAGAGTTAAAGATTATAAGAGTATTAGCATTTTTAATATCTATACCTGATTCAATAATATTAGTAGATATAAGGCACTGAATTTCACCTTTAGTAAAAGATATAAATACATCTTCAATGTCTTTTTCTTTCATTTTACTGTGACCAAAACCATAGGAGAGTTCAATATTTAATTTTTTAATTTCACTTTCTACAAAAGGGATATGACTTATTCTAGGAACAACAATAAAGATTTGACCATCTCTCTCTAATTCATTCTTAATTGCAGACAAAAGAGCAACAGATTCATACTTTTGAACATAGGTTCTAATACTTATTCTATTTGATGGGGGTGTTCCAATTACACTTAAATCTTTTAATCCTAATAAAGACATTTGAAGTGTTCTTGGTATGGGTGTGGCTGATAAAGAAAACAAATGAATATTTGGATATTTATTAATTAAATATTCTTTCTGATCTACACCAAATTTCTGTTCTTCATCTATTACTAGCGTACCTAAATTATTAAATTCAATATCTTTTTTAAAAAGACTATGTGTTGCAATAAGCACTTGAACATCTCCTGATTTTAATGAAAGCAGAATTTCTTTTTTATCTTTGGCCGAAGTAAACCTAGATAGAGATGCAACTTTAATATTAAAAATTGAGAATCTCTCATTAAAAGTATTGGAATGCTGCATTGCAAGTAAAGTTGTTGGCACAACGATTACAAATTGAAAACCTGACAAATATGTTGCGCAGGCTATTCTTAATGCAACTTCTGTTTTACCAAAACCAACATCGCCACATATTAGGCGATTAGCTGGCTTCTCTAGTCTTAAGTCATTTAAGGATTGTTCTATAGAATTTAATTGATCTTCTGTTTCAACAAATGGAAATTGTTTATTAAACTTTTCAAGATCAGAATTATTATATTGAAATTCTTTAATATTTATAGTCGATCTCTTAGCTGCATTTTTTAATAACTTATTGGCAAGAAACTTAATTTTTTTCTTAACTGATGTTTTTCTTAACAACCAGTCATTTGTGCCTAATTTATCAAGAAGAAGGCTGCTGTCATCAAAACCGTACCTTGTAATAAAATTTAAATTTTCAATTGGTAATAAAAGCTTATCGTTACCTCGATAAATTAATCGAATAAATTCTCTTATACGGTTACTAACTTCAATATTATCAATGGAAACAAATCTTCCAATACCGTGCTTTTGGTGAACGACCGCATCTCCTAAGGAAAGGTCATTAAAATTTATAATTGTATCTAGGTTTGTTTTTTTGGTTGAATAAGAATTTTTGTTTAAATGTATAATTCCATCAAATAAATAATCTTTAGATATTACAGTCTTATTAAAATAAAAGTTTCCACCATATTTAGTATTTATTTTAAGCTTTTGATGGAATTCTTTTTCAATTGGAGCAGGATTATTACCAGTATGAAAATAAATAGAATTACTCATCTTAGACAAATTATCTAAAGAGGTATTAGATGTAATTTTTAATGATTTCGGAGAACTAGATGAAATATTCGTTAATTTAAAATTTTTAATTTTATCTTCATCTAAGTAGTAATTTGAAAAAGGTGTCTCAGGGTTGATTTGATTATAAATAGCTTTAAGAGAATTTAGTTTTTCTTTTAATATTATATCACTTCTATTAATCGTATATATTTCATATCCAGTTATAATATCTTCTAAGTAACTATTGTTTGTGTTTGGTTCTAAGGCTTCAATATTAGGATTAATAATCACAACATTTTCTTTCTCTTCTTTATAAGTAAGTTGTGTTTGTGGATTGAATTCTTTTATAGACTCAATCATGTTATCAAAAAAAGAAATTCGATATGGATTATTATTGTTGTTGTAAATATCTAAGATATCTCCTCTAAGTGAAAATTCGAGTTTATTATAAGCATTTGCTTGATTTGAATGATTAAATTCGATTAATTTATTTAGTATTAAATTTGAGTCAATTATTTGATTCTTAGAAAGAAATAGAAAATGATCTACATCATTTTTAATTTGAAATTTTTTTAGTAAGTTATTACATGTTAAAATAATTATATCGTTATCAGTTAAGGCTCTTAGTTTATCTGATCTATCAAGTAAAATGTCTGATGCTGAGTTTTCAAAACTAAAAGGAAGAGAGTCATGAGCTGGAAAATAGCAAATTTTCTTTTGAGGATAGTGCAACTTAAGTATATTTTCATAATCAAGTGCTATTTTATCGTCCTCACACAATAAAATAGATTTCTTACTAAAATTGATATCCTGGTTTTCCAATACTATTTAGATAGATTTATAATTTTTAGGTATTTAACTTTATCCTCTTTAAAAGACTCATTAAAAAATACATCAAATATATATTGTGTTTCGTTCCTCAATAAATCATCTAAGAGATCAATTAGTTCAACATCGTTAGTATTTTCAAGTTTTATGTAAATTTTCTCAAAAATTACGTCTAATTCTTTTATACCTAATGTTTGACATCGATATTTTAATTTTTTTAATTTATCTTCGTTACTTATCATGAGTGACAATAGTTTCGATTTCTTATATCAAAATGTAGACAAACTTAAAGGAATAGGTCCAAAGAAAGCGTCATATTTTAGAAACTTAAATATAAATGCAGTAATTGATGCATTTTACAATTTACCAAGTAGATCAATTGATCGCACCCAAGATATTAATTTTAAAAATCTAGAAAAAGGACAAACTATTACAACTTTAGTAAAAGTCAAAAAGCATCACTATCCTTTTAACCCTAAGTTACCCTATGTGATTGAATGCGTGAAGGGGTCTTTGATTATAAATATAATTTATTTTTCAATAAAAGGTAATTTTCTCAGAACCAAGTACCCTGAAGATAAAGAGTTAATAATCAGTGGGAAAGTTTCTTTTTATAAAAGTAATCTAAGTATTGCGCACCCTGATTATATAGAAGAAATTGAAAATGAGGATAAATTAAGAACATTTGAAAATATTTACCCTCTTACAAGAGGAATAACATTAAAAGATATAAGAATAATTTTAAAGGAAGCTAAAAATTATTTAGAAAACTTTGACGAATGGCTTAATAGTAATTTGATAAAAAAATATAATTTTTTATCCTTTAATGACTCACTCACAAAAATACACTTTCCCTTAGTAAAAGAGGATATTGAAAATAGAGATTTATATAGAAAAAGACTAGCAGTTGATGAACTAGTTTCAAATTATTTTGCTATTAGATACTTAAAAGAAAAAACAAAAAAGAAAAATGAAAGCTTAAATCTTGACTTCATTTTACAACAAAGATTATTAGAAAAATTACCTTTTAAATTAACTACAAATCAACAAGACGTTATAAATAATATAAATGACTTAAATAATACTCAGTATAGAGAAACAGTCTTATTACAAGGCGATGTTGGTTCAGGTAAAACTATCGTATCTTTATTAACAGCACTTCCATTTCTTCAAAAAGGTTTGCAAGTTGCCTATATGGCTCCTACTGAAATATTAGCCAATCAAATATATAATAATGTAATTAAATTTTTGAATAATGATGAGGTAAAACCTATTTTACTTACTGGTAGTACTAAAAATAAAGATGAGATTTATGATAAAATTAAAAAAAGCGCTTATAATTTTATAATTGGTACTCATGCTATATTTCAAGAAAATTTATATTTCTCCGCTTTAGCTTATGTAATAATTGATGAACAACACAGATTTGGTGTTCAGCAAAGACTCTATTTAGCTGAAAAAGGTATAAATACTAATATTCTTTTAATGTCTGCTACGCCAATACCTAGGACATTAGCCTTAGCTCAGTACGGGGAAATAGAGCAAGTAATACTCAAAGAAAGGCCAGCCTTTCAAAAACCTATTATCACTAAAGTATCAAATGTTGATAAAATTAAAGATATTGAAATTTTATTAAAAAAAAAATATTTCAAACATATCGCAAGTATACTGGATATGTCCTTTAGTTGAGGCTTCAGAGACTCAACAATATAAGGATGTAGAAACTCGTTTTAAATCATTAAAAAAGATATTTGGCTCTGAAGTAGAAATGTTACATGGAAAAATTAAGAGTGATCAAAAAGAAAACATAATTCAAAATTTTCAAAATGGAAAAATAAAATTATTAGTTGCTACAACAGTAGTTGAAGTAGGTATAGATAATAAAAATGCAGATTATATAGTTATCGAAAATGCTGAAAAATTTGGATTATCTCAATTACATCAGTTAAGAGGAAGAGTTGGTAGGGGTAATAATCAAGGTTATTGTTTTGCTCTGTATGGCAAAGATATCCCAGATAATTCAATTGAGAGACTAAAAATATTTAAAGATAATTTAGATGGTTTTAAGTTATCTGAAAAAGATCTCGAATTAAGAGGGACTGGGGATATATTGGGATATCGTCAAAGTGGCGACTCCTTATTTAAATTTGTCAATGTTTATCAAGACCAAGAATTAATTATTGACTCACTTCAATATGTAAAAAAAATTATTGAAAATCAAGTATATGAAGATGAAAAATTTAAAAAAAATATATACAACCTATTATTATTTTTTAAACAACAAGAGGCTATAAAATTGTTATTTAGTTAATTTTTTAACTTTTTTCTTCTTAGGAAGAGCTTTTTTAATTTCTGGAGCCTTTGGAGTAACCAATCCAGCAGAAATAATGTATTTAATTGCTTGATCAACAGACATATCAAGTTTGATACATTTAGATAAGGGTACAAACATTAAAAAACCAGTTGTAGGGTTAGGTGTGGATGGCATAAAAACATTAATCATTTTTTGATTTTTTCTTTTTGCTATCTCCCCTTTTGTTTCACTAGTTAAAAATGCAAGTGCATAAATATCTTTTTGAGGATATTCAATTAATACGACTTCTTTAAATGCATTGGATTGTGTAGTAGCGAAAGTATCAATTATTTGTTTTACAGTATTATAAATTGAATTTAACCCAGGTATTTTTGATAAAACAGCATCAACAACTCTATGATAAAGCTTACCAAAAAAACTTCCAGCAATAGCTCCTAAAATAGTAAAGAATAAGAAAGCAACTATTAAACCCACACCAGGTATTTCAGATGGAATGCCAAATTTATTTAAAGGGATGAAAGGCCTAAAAATTTTATCAGCAATACCAACGACAACCCAAGCGACATAAATAGACAATGCCAAAGGTGCAACAATTAAAATACCACTAATAAAATGATTTTGTATTTTTTTCATTTGAAACTATTTTTTTATATTATCTTCAAATTCAAAAACATTTTTATCATTGATTTCAAATGATACTTTTATTGATAGGTCCTGAACATCGGGATTATTTTCAATAAATTGATTAAGTTCTTGTTGTGAACTAATTCCAAGTCTTTTTAAAAATTTTCTTACCTTAAGTTGTGTCTCATCATCCATATTTCTCATAATATGGTTTTTTTTTCATATTTGAAGAGTTTTAACAATTCAAATACTATAAATAATGGTCAGAATAGTTTTTAACTCTAAAATAGTTGTAGATATACCTATTACAACAATTAATCTTGCTAAGAACGATAGTAATTTATTGCCTTTATATTTTTGGGAACTTCTCCATACGCCAATACAAGAAGTAAAATAGTAAATAAGATTCAGAACTAGGTACATTGAAAATGAATATATAAATTTTTGAATATGTATCTTTGTAACTAATAAAAGCGGAGCTGATATTAAGAAATTTACTAAAACATAATAAATCCAATAACTTTTGTAAAGGGGTAGATTACCTTTAAATAGCTCTATTAAATTTTTTTCAACTCTAACTATATAAATCACAAATATTAACTATCATTATTCAATTACATTGTAATCTTTTAAATAAAGATTTGCGTCAAATTTTCTAGATTTAATTTCAAAAATTACAGGGATATTATTTAATTCATTATTGTAATAAGTCATTCTTATTAGTTTGAGATTGTTTTTTTTATTTTCTTTAAATAGACCTTTAAAAAATGGAAAAGTTAAATCTAATAAACTTACCTCACCACTATAAACACTGGGATTGTTCTTTTGTAAAATATCATTTTCCTTAGAGCTTTTAAGTAGTTCATAAATATTGAGACCATCTATAACTATTCTATCTGAATCATTATTATATAGGATATATTGAGTTAACTGAGATATGGGATCAGTAAAATATTGATGTTCAGTAATTCTATTATTTTGAAGTTCAATTTGATCAGAACTTAATTCTTTTGATATATCCAGTTTTGTGATTAAACCATTTTTACTAAAGAAGATATTTTCATACCTGTCTTGTTTCGTACTTTTAGTTTTACTAATGTATTCTTTAGGTCTTAGATGATTATTTTCAATATTGCCAGTAATGTTGGTAACTGACTCATAATTATAAATTTTATCAGTAAGTCCAAAACTCTTAATAATAAAATTGATTTCATATTTATTTTCTTCAAGTTTAATAATCCAATTAAGATCTGCTAAATGTATAGATTGCCAGTCTATTTCATATTTAAGATTAATTACTTTAGAGTTAAGGTAATATGGATATATTAATAAAATTATTATGAAAAATATGCGCATTAATAAAACTGTATATAAAAATACTTCTCAACAAGAATATAACATAATTATTGATGTAAGAACTCCTTTAGAATTCAAAGAGGACCATATTCCAAATTCAATCAATTATCCTGTTTTGACTAACAAACAAAGACATGAAATAGGTATTGAATATAAAGAAAATTCATTTTTAGCGAAAAAAGTGGGCGCTAGTATAATTAGCTCAAATATTTCTAAAATTATTAATAAAATTAAATTTGATAAGAAACAAAAAAATATTAATTTATTGTTGGAGGGGTGGTTTAAGGTCTCTTAGTTTATATTTAGTTCTTAAACAAATTGGATATGACGTCATACTTCTTGATGGTGGTTATAAAAATTATAGAAGATTTGTTGTAAAATTTTTTGAAACAAGTTCTGAAAAATATAAATTTAATCAAATCATGGGAGTTACTGGAGTTGGTAAAACATTATTTATTAAAGAGTTATCAAAAAATTATCAGGTGATAGATTTTGAAGGGTTAGCAAATCACAAAGGATCAATATTAGGAAATATTCCTAATAAAAATCAACCCTCACAAAAATATTTCGAGACTTTGATATACGAGAAACTAAACTCATTTAACTCCAAAAAAAATATATGGGTAGAAGCTGAAAGTATAAAAGTGGGTAAATTAAGTATACCCAGTAAAATTTGGAAAAATATGCCATTAGGTAAGAATGTAAAAGTTATTAGTAGTTTAGAGGAACGTGTCAGATTTATACTCAAAGATTATAAATATTTCACAAATACTCCTACACTAATGAAAGAAGCATTAAAGGTATTAAAAAAAATAATTCCAAAAGAAGAATTTTTAATGATAGAGGAGAATTTAAAAAAGGAAGAATACTTTCAGTTTGTAAAGTCTTTAATTGAGTATCACTATGATAGAGCTTACAAAAAGACAAGAGCTGAAAGTGTAAGTAATATTTTTAATGAAATATATTTGGATAAAATTAATGTTTTAAATATTAAAAAAGCTATAAAGCGGAATAATTACTTTTAAAATGATCAAATGTTTTAACTTTATTTAGATTAAAATTTTTAAGATGAACACCCTGCCCTTTTTCTATATGACCAATACAAGTTATTTTAATACCTCTCTTTTTAAAAGACTCTTTATTATTAAATTTCAATAGATCCATAGGAGAACTAAAAACTGGGACAAATTCTTCACCACTAGATAATATTAATGAATTGTAATGTTGATCATTTTTAGAGTAACCATGTAATTTTTTTATTAATATTTAAAAGGTTATTTAATACAATTTTTTTATTTGATTGAGATGAAATAGAGCTTAATGTAGTTAAGAGACTATCTGATAAATCCATGCAGCTATTTAATTTAAATTTTTTAAATAAGTCATAATAAGTAAAAATCTTAGGGCTTAAAAATTGTTTTTTTGAGAATGTACTTATGTTTTTTTGGTAATTTTAAATTATTGTAAATATTCATATAACCGAGTTTTGAATATCCAATACCAGAAAATGTATAAACTTTGTCGTTAATTTTAGCATTAGATCTTTTTATTATCTCGTTTTTATTTATTACATCACTAATAATGGTCAGAGATAGAAAGATTTTATCAGAAGCAGTTGTGTCACCTCCTATTATTTCAATTCCATATTTTAAACAATATCTATGAAAATTTTTAATTATTTGGTTTATAAATTTAAAATTTTTATTTGGAAAACTTAAATTTAAAAGTACGTACTTAGGTTTTCCGCCTGATGATTGAATATCACTATAATTTGCAGTAAATAATCTATGAGCTATATTTTTAGGTGTAAAATACTTTAAATCAAAGTGTATATTTTCAACAAGTGTATCTGATGAAATTAATTGTTTAGTTTGACTTAAATAGGCACAGTCATCTCCTATTTTTTTATAACTTTTTATAAAATAATTTATTATTTTTTCCTCGTTTGACATTTTTAGATATATTTAAGTATAGTCTTAAAAAATTATAATAATTAATTTATTTTTTTTCGAACCAAAGGAAAAGAGTCTCTTTTTTTCGTTAATACAAGCTGAAAAATAACATTATCTCCTTTTAAAAATGATAATTCGCTTAAATTTAAATAAGCCTCCCACATTCTAATAAAGCGTTCGTCGTATAATTTTAAAACTTCATCTTTAGAATTTTTAAAATTTTGAAACCAATGGGAGAGTGTTTTAGCATAGTGTAATCTTAAAACTTCAATATCAGATATGATTAATCCTGATCTTTCTATTGCAGGCATAATTTCTGATAGTGAAGGTATATATCCACCAGGAAATATATATTTTCTTATAAAAGTTGGGGTTAACTTAGGAGTCCTTATATTGCCAATAGTGTGAACTACAGCTATTCCATCATCTGATAGCAATTCATGTATTTTCTCAAAATAGGTTTTGTAAAAAGGTTTACCGACGTGCTCAAACATTCCAACCGATACTATTTTTGAGTAACTATTATTTTCATCTCTATAATCTTGAAGAGAATAATTTAATTTTTCCTTATTTTTGTTATTTTCAAGTTGTTCATTACAGTATTTAATTTGTTCTTCAGATAGTGAAATTCCTTTGACATTACACTTATAATTATCAACAAAATTTTTACTCAAAGAGCCCCAACCACAACCAATATCCAAAACATTATCAGATGAATTAAGTAATAGTTTATCAGCTAATCTATTCATTTTATTATTTTGTGCATCACTCAAAGTATCAGTTTCTTTTTCAAAATAGGCACATGAATATTGTCTAGTTTCATCTAAAAATAAGTCATAGAGTTTGTCAGATAAGTCGTAATGATTGGCTATATTATTTTTAGACCTTTTGACAAAATTAAGTTGGAAAAATGGATTAATGATAAGAAAAATTCTGAAGAAAATAGATTTAGATACTTTTTCAAGGTATTTATTGTAATTTTCAATCAATAGATCTGAAAATTCATAAAAAGAAGCATTTTCTAACTCATAGTCTTTATCCATGTATCCTTCTGTTAACACCAGAGAAGGTGCATAATAAATTTTTTTAAGAAATTTTTTGTCGTTAATTTTAAGAATTAAAGCTTCATTACCATTATCAATTAAATATTCAGAATTATCAGACTTTATTAATATAGATTTGGATTTAATTAATTTTTTAAGGATAAATTTAAGTATTCTAAAAGACATAAGCTATATATGATTAATAAATATATATAAGTTAAATTTATAGAATTTTATCATATATTGATTGATAAAATGAATTAAAATATGAAAATATTTTGTAAACTAGTTAAGAAAACTATCGTAATTTTATGAAATGAACACAAAAGATAAGATAAATTATATAAGTGATTGGATCAAAACCTATGCTGAAACCAACAATTTTAAGTCTTTAGTCATAGGTATTTCTGGCGGTATAGACTCAGCAGTAACAAGTACTTTAAGCGCTAAAACAGGATTGAAAACTATCGTAGCTAACATGCCAATTTTGGATCATAAAGCCACAAATGATAGAGGCTTATCACATATATCATGGCTAAAGAAAAATTTTGAAAATGTTGAAGATTTAAAAATAGACTTATCAGTCGTTTTTGAAAATTTCAAAAATGCACTAAACTCAAATAATTCGGAACACGGTTATGCAAATTCTCAAGCACGAATAAGAATGACAACTTTATATCAAATCGCTGCAAGCAATAATGGCATTGTAGTTGGTACAGGAAATAAAGTAGAGGATTTTGGTATAGGTTTTTATACTAAGTACGGCGACGGAGGTGTTGATATATCTCCTATTGCAGATTGTTTAAAGACTGAAATATGGGACATGGGTAAAGAATTAATGATCAACCAAGACATAATCGAGGCTGCACCAACAGATGGTTTATGGAAAGATGGAAGGTCAGATGAAGATCAGGTGGGATTAAATTATGCTGAAATTGAAGAAGCAATGATCAATGAGAATTCCTCTAATAGACATAAATATCTAGAGATAAGAAAAAATAATATTCATAAAATGAACCCAATCCCTGTATGTATCTTACCTAAATAAATTTATTTAAAATTTTATATTACTAATTTATTAAATTCTTTGTCCTGAGGTATTGTCAAAAATATGTAGCACTGATGGAGAAATGTTGAATTTAAAATTATCACCAGCTTTTAAATTAATTTTAGATGATAATTTGCAGCTAAACTCTTGTCCTCCGACACTTGAATAGATGATCATGTCAGAACCTAAATACTCAACTAGATTAGCTGAACTAGAATATTCTCCTTGATCTGATATTAAAATATCATCTGGTCTAACGCCAATGCATGCATCTTGAATATTAAGTGAATTATTTAAATTAATTTGCATATCTGAAATTTTAGCTAATCCATTTTCTATTTTGCATTGAAATAAATTCATCTGAGGTGAACCTATAAATTCTGCAACAAACTTAGTATTTGGTTTAGAGTAAATCTCTTTAGGAGTGCCAACTTGTTCAACTACTCCGTTATTAATAACTACAATTCTATCACCCAAGGTCATAGCTTCAGTTTGATCATGTGTTACAAAAATACTTGTTACACCCATCTGACGCTGTAATTTTTTTATTTCTAATCTCATTTGATTTCTGAGTTTTGCATCTAGATTAGATAATGGTTCATCAAATAAAAATATTTTTGGATTTCTTACAATAGCTCTACCCATTGCAACTCTTTGTCTTTGCCCACCAGAAAGCATACTTGGTTTCCTCGTGAGTAATTGATCTATTTCTAATAGTTTAGCAACATCATTAACTTTATTGTTGATTTCATCTTTAGATATCCCTCTATTTTTCAGACCATAAGACATATTATTGAATACAGACATGTGTGGATAAAGAGCATAATTTTGAAAAACCATAGCCACGTCTCTTTCTGAAGGGTCAATTTTATTAATTATGTTGCCGTCTAATGATATTTCACCACTTGTAATATCCTCTAAACCAGCAATCATTCTTAATAATGTTGATTTACCACATCCACTAGGACCGACAAATACAACAAATTCGCCGTCATCAATATTCAAAGATGTTTCATTCACGGCCTTAGTTCCGTTAGGATAAATTTTTGTAATATTTTGTAATTCTAAAAAGCTCATTTTATTTTTCTGTTTGAATTAACCCTTTGATAAACCATCTTTGAAGAATTACAACAACTAACACAGGTGGTAACATTGATAAGATTATATATGCAAATCTCTCTCCTGTTCTAGGTAAAGCGACACCTTCGTAGTTTTCTGTAAAAATAATTTTCATTCCCATTACAACAGTCCAATATTTTTCATCAGTAGTCATAATTAAAGGCCACAAATATTGACTATAACCATAGACAAACATAAATATAAACATCGCGGCTAACATTGTCTTTGAGAGTGGCAATAAGAAATCAATAAAAAATCTCCAGCTATTAGCGCCGTCTAACTTAGCAGACTCTAATAACTCATCAGGTATTGTTTTATAAAACTGTCTAAAGAAAAAAGTTGCAGTAGCAGATGCAACTAATGGCAATATGAGTCCTGTATAAGTATTTGTAAGACCAAGATCAGATACTATTTTATAACTTGGAAAAATTCTTACCTCTAACGGAACTAACAATGTAATAAAAATTAACCAAAAAATAGGAACGGCAAGTTTAAATCTGAAATAAACTAGTGCATACGCTGACATTGCAGATATTACAACTTTCAGAGTAGCAATACCAAGGGCCATGATGAAGCTATTCATAAACATTCTAGCTGCTGTAACTTCTTCAGACCAACCTCCTTTTTCATTGAGAACTTCATTATAATTTTGAGAAAAACTCTCACCTAGAAAGAATTTCATACCCTCGGTCATTATAGAAACATTATCGTGTGTTGAGGTTGCAAAGGAAAACCAAATGGGTAGTACCATTAATAAGACACCTAATATTAAAATAACATGTGAAAGTATTTCTAAAGGTTTAATTTTCATTTATTTTGAAATATTCCTTGAATAAATAACTTTTGAAGAAAGACTATTATTATTACTGGCGGTATCATTGACATGATAACGAATGCAAAACGATCGGATATAGATCCGTACATGGTCTTAAGGCCCATCACTACAGTCCAATATTGTTCACTAGTTGTCATGATTAGTGGCCATAAATATTGATTGTAACCAAAAACAAACATAAAAATAAAAACTGCAGCTATCATTGTTTTAGATAAAGGAACTAAGAAATCGATAAAAAATCTCCAACTACTCGTTCCATCTAATTTAGCTGCTTCTAATAACTCATCTGGAATTGATTTATAAAATTGACGAAAAAAGAATGTGGCAATTGCTGAAGCCGAGATAGGAAGAATTAAACCTGCAAATGTATTTACAAGATTTAATTTTGACATAACAATGTATGAAGGCATAATTCTTAGCTCCAAAGGAACTAATAGAGTAATAAAAATTAACCAAAATATTATAGTTGCATACTTAATTTTAAAATAAACCAAGCCATAAGCAGCCATTAAAGATGTTATTACTGAGAGAGTTGCAATGCCTGTTGCCATAACGAAACTGTTAAAAAACATTTTAAGAGCTGTTATTTCATTAAAAAAACCTGATTTTTTAAATAAAACTCGTGAGTAATTTTCAATAAAATTATCACCTAAAAAAAATTGTAAACCATTTGTGTTAATAAATAAGCTTGAATGTGTTGAACTTGCAAAAATAATCCATACTGGAACAATCATAATCAGAAGTCCGATTAAAAGAATACAATGATTGATACTTGATGAGATATACCTTGTCATTAATTGTAATGAATTTTCCCTTCTATGTATCTAAATTGGAAAATCGTTATAAATAATACGATTATCATCATCATAATTGACTGGGCACCTGCACTACCGAGGTCTAATCCCTTAAAACCATCAATATAAGCTTTATAAACTAATGTTTTGGTTTCACTACCTGGGGCACCTATTGTTGTAGTGTCTATAATTCCAAAGGTATCAAAAAAGGCGTAAGTTATATTAATTATTATTAAGAAAAATGTTGTCGGCATCAATAAAGGAAAAGTGATAGTCCAAAATCGTCTAATATTACTTTTACAGTCTATAATAGAAGCTTCGATAACTGTTTTTTGAATGGCTTGAAGAC
>CABXST010000017.1 GCA_902514885.1 uncultured Alphaproteobacteria bacterium
AAGTCAAGATTGGGCTGAAATGTTATCTAGAATGTATTTACGGTTTGCAGAAAAAAATGATTATAAAAGTAAAATTATAGACTACCAAAGGGGTGACGAAGCTGGTGTTAAGAGTGTAACAATGATGATTTCTGGTTTTAAAAGCTATGGCTATTTAAAAAATGAATCAGGAATTCATAGATTAGTTAGAATTTCACCTTTTGACTCTAATAAAAGAAGGCATACTAGTTTTTCTAGCGTTTGGGTTTATCCAGAAATAGATAAAAATATTGAAATTGATATTAATAACAAAGATCTTAGGGTTGATACATTTAGAGCTTCAGGAGCAGGAGGCCAACATATTAATACAACTGATAGTGCAGTAAGAATAACTCACTTAAGCTATAATATTGTCGTTCAAAGCCAAAGTGAAAGATCACAACATCGTAATAGAGATACCGCAATGAAGATGCTAAAATCAAGAATATACGAAATAGAACTAGACAAAAAAAATGAAGAAAAAAAAAGAGAAGAGAGCAATAAAAAACAAATAGGATGGGGAAACCAAATTAGGTCGTATGTTCTCCATCCTTATAAAATGGTCAAAGACCTCAGAACTAACTATCAAACATCTAATGCTGAAGGAGTGCTAGATGGAGATATATTTGATTTTTTGGAGTCAACTCTTATAGATGTTTAAAATATCCCTTACTAAAATATTAATAATAATCTTTATTCCATTTCAAGTGATTGCTTATGATTTTAGTTATCAAAAAGATGATACTTCACTGAAATTAGATTTTGATAATTATCAAATTAAAGAAATTAAATTTGATTTTAAAATTAATGGACAAAGAAACTTTGGAATAATTAATTATCATAATAATGAAATTTACATTCTATTAAATACAAATCAAATATCATTTGATAACTTTAAAAAAGTTTTTCCAAAACCTCAAAAAAATAAAAAATTAAATAAAAAAATAAATTTTAATTGGGAGATATCTGAAATTACTATTTCAGAAAAATATTCTCTTTTTTCTAATAAGTTAAATTTTATTTACGATGAAGGATTTGAGTCTATGATGTTCTATGATAGTAAAAAAGACTTTGAATTATCAATACTTCCTAAATTAGATGGAAATAAACAAATCTATTTATTCTCAAAAAATGCAGGTCAATTTTTTTATGCTCAAAAGATATCTAAACATATGAAAGGTGGTGCTTTGATTGGTAAAGGTTCCTTTAGAAAATTCAATGATTATGATCTGAATATCAAAGTTAAAGATTTTAGTATTGATAAAAATTCAAAATTTTACAACTTACTCTTTACTTCAAGAATGTTAGATATCTTTTCAGTCTTACAAAATAGCCAAGATGAATTTAATTACTTAGAAGTTCCTGTTCAAAGAAAAGGTAAAGTGTTTAGTTTTGATCATGCTTTAATGTTAGGCGGCACTGTTGCTTTTTCTTTCAAAGGAGAAGCTAATCCGTCTGAAAAAATAGCTTCAGTGAACGGCACTTATGGCCCTTTGTATCTATTTGAGCAGAATTTTAAAAATATTCCTTTCATAAACGAATTATTTGGTAAAAACGTTGAAGAAAGTCTTCTTGCTGCAGACTTTAAGGTCAATAAGAAAGGAAATAAAACTGATTTTATATTTAATCCCTTATCTATTTTGACACCTGGTAAAACAAGAAACTTTTTTGACATTTGGGAATGATTATTTAATTATCTTTATTTCATCAAAAGTTGAAATTACACCTGACTGAATTATTTCTGCACGTACACCACCTTTATTTGTTAGTAATTTAACTAATTTATCAACATTTAATTTGCTTTGAAGGTATCTACATGGTTGACATAATTGATGAATTTTTAAAACTACATTATTAATCTGTATTTTTTTATTTATCATCTTATTTAGATCGATACCTGTTGTTATAATATTTCTTCTAAAATCTTTATAATTTAACTTACTTTTAATTTTATTATTAAAATAACTAATCTTTTCAGACTCTATAATGGTTACTTGTTCATACTTTTTTTTAAAATTTTCATAATACCTATCATTAATAATACCTTTATTTCTTTTTAAGATTGCTTGATTTACATAAATAGTTCTCTCTCCACTTAGATTAGTTATATTGATTGCTTTAATTTTTGGCATATTTGAATATATTTACCTTAGTTTATATACATGGAAGATAACACAAATTTATATAGTCAAAGGAATATATTAATTCGTAATTTCCTTATTTTTTCAAGGTTGGCACCTTTTATAACTAGTTTTATTAGTTCTGTTCTTATTAACAAGATTTTTTTGAAAGCCCCTAATTTAATTAATTTAGACTTCATTTTGATCTTCATATCTCTTTATTTAATCTTATATGTTTTTATCTCTCATACTAAGTCACTTTGTGAGCAGCTTGCTGTCGTTAATCAAAAAATTAGCTCACACGGCGATGAATAATTAATTTTAATTTACAAATTTTGTTATTTCTTTCGTGCTCATGATAGTCTATAAAAGAACAAAATATGAACAAAAGTACCTTAGTAAAAAAACATAGAGACAACAGTCTTGAGACAGTACCTTATATTTTATCTAGAATTTCAGCTGGATTTCCATCTCCAGCCGATGATTATATAGAAAATAATTTAAGCATATCTGAACTATTAATTAAAAATCAATTATCAACTTTTTTAATGAAAGTTAGCGGCGAGTCTATGATAGAAGCAGGAATTAATGATGGTGATGTATTAGTAGTAGATAGAAGTTTGGAAGCCAGAAGTAGAGACATAGTGATAGCTATATTTGAGGGAAATTTAACTGTAAAAAGACTAATAATTAAAGTAGATGGTTCTGCCATCCTAAAATCTGAGAATCCATTATACAAAAATATACTAATATCAGAGTACACAGAACTAGAGATATGGGGAGTCGTCACTAGTGCCATCCATCAATTTATTAAGTAACGATGAATATTGTGGCCCTAGTAGATTGTAATTCTTTTTATGCCTCGTGTGAGACTATTTTTAAACCTAATTTGAATAAAAAACCTATAGTTGTCTTATCAAATAATGATGGATGTGTCATAGCTAGAAGTTCAGAAGCTAAAAAATTAGGAATTAAAATGGGAGTACCTTTTTTTGAGATAAAACAAATAATAAAAAAATATCCAGTACACGTCTTCTCATCAAATTATAGTTTATATGGAAATATCTCATCCAGGGTAATGGGAGTATTAAAAGAGTACTGTGATAGACTAGAAGTCTATTCCATAGATGAAGCATTTTTAATACTAAATAAACACTCTGAAAGAAGTTTTTTTTTAAGAGCAGAGGGAATTAAAAAAATAATAAAGAAATGGATAGGTATACCTGTTAGCATAGGTATAGCTAACAATAAAACTTTATCTAAGGTGGCGAACCATTTAGCCAAAAAAGATGAATTGGGATCCCAAATAGTAGAAATCATAAACCAAAAACAAATAGAAATATCTTTGAAAGTACTAGGAGTAGGTGATATTTGGGGCATAGGAGCTAGGATAGAAAAATTCCTTCAAAAAAATAATATTTACACTGCTTACGATTTATATAGAGCAGATCCGAGATGGGTGAGACAACACTTAGGAGTGGTGGGAGAGAGGACCTATAGAGAACTACACGGTGAAATATGTATACCTATAGTTGAAAGATCTGAGCCAAAAAAACAATGTCGAGTATCAAGATCCTTTGAAAATTATGTAACTAGTTTCGAAGAATTAGAGAAAAGAGTAATATCTTATGCAACTAGGGCTTCAGAAAAGATTAGATCTGATGGCTTACAAGCAAAAAAGATTACTACATTTATTCGTTCAAATAAATTTAACAATAATAATAAACAATACCATGCAGCTAGGACTTATGATTTTATATCTCCTTCAAATGATTTATTTGAAACGATAAAATTAGCATTAAAAGCACTAAAATCTATTTATCGGCCAGAAATTAAATATAAAAAAGCAGGTGTTCTACTCTCAGATTTAACAATAGAAGGAGAGTATAATAGGGATTTATTTATCCACCAGTCAGAAGAGAATCTTTTGAAAAAAGTTAAAGTAAACAACGTATTTGATAATCTAAATAACAGATATGGTAGCGGGACTATTTGCGTTGCTAAAGAGAACTATGAAAAGTTCTATATAACTAGACGGCAAAACCTGAGCCCCGCATATACATCAAATTTTGATGAACTACCTAATGTAAATTAGTTCACAGCAGGTATTGAGCCCATAGACTCTTCAAAAGCCTTTGAGTCAAATTTATCTTCAGCAAGATTGCCCGAAAAATAATCCATATAAGCTTGCATATCAAAATGACCATGACCACAAAGATTAAACAAAATAGATTTTGATTTACCTTCAGCTTTACATTTAAGAGCCTCATCTACAGCACCTTTAATAGCATGTGTGGCCTCAGGAGCTGGCATAATACCTTCAGTTCTAGCAAACTGTATACCAGCCTCTAAACATTCCTTTTGACCATAAGCTCTAGGTTCCATATGCCCATTATGAACTAGGTGAGACAACATTGGAGCCATTCCATGATATCTTAAACCACCAACATGAGTAGGTGATGGCATAAAATCAGAACCCAATGTGTGCATCTTTAACAAAGGTGCAGATTTTAGAGTATCTCCAAAGTCATAAGAGTATTTACCTTTGGTCAATGAAGGACAAGATGATGGCTCAACCGCAATAGCATGCACGTCTTGTTCTCCTCTAAATTTTTTACCTAAGAAAGGATTACACAAGCCTGAAAAATTACTTCCACCGCCAGTGCACCCTATAACTATATCTGGATAGTCATCAGCCATTTCCATTTGAAGAAGTGCTTCCTGCCCAATAATAGATTGATGCATTAATACATGATTTAAAACACTTCCAAGTGCATATTTAGTATCTTCGTTGGTAGCGGCTACTTCTGCTGCTTCAGATATGGCAATACCAAGAGAACCCGCACTATTAGAATCTTTTTCTAATATAGCTCTTCCGGAGTTTGTTTCATTTGAGGGACTTGCAACTACGCTACCACCATAACTTTCAATTATTGCTCTTCTATATGGTTTTTGATCATAGCTTACTCTTACCATAAATACTTTAATTTCAATTCCAAATACAGCTCCGGCATAACTTAGAGCAGTACCCCATTGACCTGCACCTGTTTCAGTTGCTATTTTCTTTACACCAGCCTCTTTGTTATAAAATGCTTGTGCTAATGCAGTATTAGGTTTGTGACTACCTGAAGGACTGGCACCTTCATATTTGTAATAAATCCTAGCAGGTGTATCTAAAGCTTTCTCTAAAGCTCTAGCTCTTACTAAAGGAGTACATCTCCATCGACTATAGGCCTCTAAAACAGGACCAGGGATATCGATATATCTCTCTTGTGAAACCTCTTGCATAATTAAATCCATCGGAAATAAAGGTGCTAAATCATCAGGACCTAAAGGTTGTTTTGTTCCAGGATTTAAGGGTGGGCTCATTGGCTCTTTTAAATCCGCTACCAGATTGTACCATTGTTTCGGCACATCACTGTCTTTAATAAAAAATTTACTATCCTCACTCATAATAACTGAATCTTAATGTATTTTAATTTAGATGAGTAGTTTTATTCTGAATAGTATCGACTTGAAGCTGCTTCTTTGTTGATTAATGGTATTAATTGTGCAGTTAACACACCCAATAATATTAAAAAACAACCAAAAATTTGGGTAGTAGTAAGCATTTGAGAAAGAATAATCCACGCGGCTAGAGATCCAAAAACACCTTCTAAAGAGAATGTTATGGCTGCTGTTGATGGCTTGACGTATCTTTGACCAAATATCTGAAGAGTGTAGGCTATACCAGAGGACATTACTCCAACGTACAATAATTCGAATAATTCCATATAAATTCCTTCTAGTGAAGGGTCTTCAAATATAAAAACAAATGGTAGACTATACAAAAAACATAATAGAAATTGAGAAGTCGCTAGAGTAAATGGTGCATTTACTATCTCAAAATATTCATCAATTAATATACAATGTAACGCAAAAAAAATTGCACACACGACGACAAGGAAGTCAGCAAACTGTGCTTCAAAAGAGTTTCCAACTGTTAAATAATAAGAACCAACTAAACATATAGATACTGAAACCCAAATACTCCAATGTATTCTTTTTTTTAAAATGAAACGGGAAATAATAGGTACAAAAGGAACATATAAAATAGTTAAGAAAGCAGCATTTCCAATTTTAGTATATTGTAGAGCATACTGTTGTAAGTAGGTACCCATCAATAAACTAAGCCCTGTAAGTAAAATAATAATTATTAATCTTTTATTTAGAGATTTTTTGAAATTTGGTATTTCTTTTACAGCTAAAGGAAGAACTATCAATCCCCCTATGAGAAAACGTAAATTTGTAAAAGTAAGTGGTCCAATATGCTCCATACCAGTTGTTTGAGCAACGAAGGCCGTACCCCATATTAAAGCAGCAACTATTAAGCATATATTGGAAAAAAGTTGTTTGGAGAACATTGAGAATACTGGCTCCGCAGGTAGGATTCGAACCTACGACCTGTCGGTTAACAGCCGAATGCTCTACCGCTGAGCTACTGCGGAACGTGGACATAACCTACAATAATTTAAATTTTTTTCAAATCACAAATATAAATAATTATGATTTAATCCCAATATTTTACATAATCATCTTTATTTAGTGATGGAATCTCTTTACCTTTAATGTCAGGACTACCCACATAGAGATATCCAATAACTTCGCTACCCTCATTAATTGATAGTTCTTTATTGAGATGACTATTTTTAGATGAGAGAAAAGCACCTGTTCTCCAATATACTCCATATCCCATGTCAAATAAGGCTAAAGAAATATTTTGAGCAGCAACAGCTGTAGACTGTATCTGTTCAATAGCGGGAATTTTAGAATTTTCATTTATTTCTGTTATAAGAATAATAATCATAGGTGCTCTTAATGGTAGATTTTCAAATTTTGTAAGCTTTTCCTGATCTTCTTCACCATTCTTAATGGCTGCATTTTTAAATGCTTTACCTAACTTATCTCTACCTTTATCTGTTACTTCAATAAATCTCCAGGGCCTTAACCTTCCATGGTCTGGGGCTCTAAAAGCTGCTTTATAAGCTATGTCCATTTGTTCTTTTGATGGTAAGGGACTAGTAAGCTTGGGGTAAGATATTTTATTTAAAAGTGTGTCAATTGTTTCCATGAGTTAAAAATACATTTAAATAGTTATTTTTAAATAATTTAATTTTTGGGTTAACTTTATTAATTTTAAAAGGAAAACTGTAATATATTATAATTTAGGAACAAATTTATGAAATCAATATCAGGTAATTGTCTATGTGGCTCTATTCAATTTAAAATATTTGATAAATGTAGATATTCTGTCCTATGCCACTGCACTATGTGTCAAAAATCAAATGCAGAGTTTAGTAATTATACTAAGGTGCAAAAAGATAATTTTAAATTCTTTTCTAAAAAAAATTTAAAATGGTTTTTCTCTAGTAAAAACTTTAAAAGAGGTTTTTGCTCTAAATGTGGTAGTTCATTATTTTTTCAATCTCAACATTCTAATACTGAAATAGCAGTATCTACTGGTTCCTTGAACTCAACGGTTCCGGTAAAAGGTCATATTTACTATAAAGATAAAAAATCTAATCTTAGATTTTCTGGTAATCATAAAAAATTTCAACAATCATCAAAAGGTTTATTTGATAAATATATATTTAAAATTAAATGAATTTATCTATTTTAATTAAAGTTCTATCTATAGTTTTATCAGTTTATCTACTGATAGTTATTTATGTATATGTTAAACAAAGATCTCTCCTTTATCTTCCCAATATTGATAACTATGATGATGAGCTACTAACTATAGATGCTAAAGAAATATTTATAGAAAATAGTGAAGGAATAGATTTACGCTCAATTTATTATCAACACCCATCTGATACAAAAAATACTTTATTAATGTTTCATGGTAATGCAGGACCTATTGAAAATAGATTTTATAAAATTAACAAACTTTCTAAATATAAACAAAATATATTATTAATTTCTTGGAGATCTTATAGTGGTAACGAAGGAAATCCAACAGAAGAGGGTCTATACGATGATGCGAGAAGTGCAATTAAATGGTTAGAAGATAAAGGCATAAACATTAATGATATTATTATTTATGGTGAGTCATTAGGAACAGCAGTTTCAATTGAAGTGGCTCAAAAAGCTTCTTTTAAAGGTATTATTTTGGAAGCTCCATTCACCTCAATGATTGATGCAGCAAAGTATCATTATCCATATCTTCCAGTGGGTATCATGCTTAAAGATAAATACTTAAGTGATCAAAAAATAAAAAATATTAATTCACCTATCTTAATTATGCATGCAATGGGTGATGATATTGTTCCCTTTAGGATGGGAAAAACTATGTTTAATTTAGCTAATGAGCCTAAATATAATTATTTTATTGATGAGGATAAGCACTTAGTCACTTATGATGAAAAATTAATGAAAAATATGGATAATTTTTATAAGGTTTTAAAAGTTAATGAATAAATTTAATAATCTACCAGATCTATTTTTTTATCAAGCAAATAAAAATTATAGCAATGAACATTTATTGAGATTAGATCCTAATACGAATGAAGTTATTTCTTTAAATTGGTCTGATACAAGTAAAATGGTTTTTAAAATTTTTAATTATATAAAAAATAAAAATTTTGAGGACTTCGAGAGAATACTTATTGTTTCAGAAAATAGACCAGAGTGGTTAGCTTCAGATATCGCCATTATGGCCAATAAACTTATTGCAGTTCCAAATTATACTACTTACACGGCAAGAGACTTTGAACATATTCTCAACGACTCTAAGCCCAAAGGTTTAATTGTTTCAAATAAAACCTTGTTAGACACTGTAATGGAGGCATCAAAAAAAATTCATTACGATTTAGATTTTATTATTTGTTTTGAATATTTTGAAAATTCCTCATTAACAAATCTAACTTTTCTAAGTGACTTAAATGAAAACTCAGATGACATAACTTCTGTTCAATATAAAACTATTAATAGATCAGATCCTGCTTGTATTATTTATACATCAGGAACACAAGGACTACCCAAAGGAGTTGTTTTAAGTCATGGGGGAATTCTTAGTAACTGTGAGGGGGCTTATGAGTTATTAATATCACTTAAAAGACCTGATCTTACATTTTTAACTTGGTTGCCATTATCGCATTCATATGAACATGTAGTTCAATTTGTACAAATTATGATGGAAGCCAGAGTTTTTTATAATAAAAGTATCGATACTCTTTTGCCTACTATAAAGATTGCTCGCCCACATATTATGACAGCTGTTCCTAGGTTTTATAATAATCTTTATGCTAAAATGACAATTAATTTAAAAAATCAATCACAGTTCAAACAAAATCTTTTTAAAAAAACAATTTCTTTAGGTACTAGAAAATTTAAAAATCATAATTTATCTATAACAGATACTTTAATCGACAAAATTTTAGAAAAGCTAGTAAGAAAAAAAGTAAAAAATAATTTTGGAGGACGTCTTGAGGCATTTGTTTCTGGGGGAGGGCCGTTAGATAGCCAAGTGGGTGAGGCTCTTAATGCACTAGGACTAAAAACACTTCAAGGTTATGGTCTAACCGAGACATCACCTGTAGTTAGTTGTAATCCCCTTCACAAAGTTAAAGTTGAGACAGTAGGTCCAATATTTCCAGGTGTTGAAGTAAAGTTATCTGAGGATAATGAAATATTAGTAAAAGGTGAAAATCTCATGATTGGATATTGGAATAATCAAGAAGCAACTGACCAAACAATTAAAAATGGATGGCTTTATACAGGAGATATAGGAGAGTTTGACCATGATGGATATTTAAAAATAACAGACCGTAAAAAAGATATAATAGTTTCTCTAGGAGGAGATAACATAGCCCCATCTAAAATAGAAAATTTACTTACGCTATCATCTGAAATTGAACAAGCATGTATATTTGGAGAACAGAAAAATTATATAGCAGCTTTAATTGTCTTATCTTTGCAAAGCAAGGCAAATAAAGAAGATATCCAAAGATATGTTGACTCTATAAACTTAGATCTCGCACAACCTGAGAAAATAAAAAGATTTACTATCATTGAAGAACCGTTCTCTATTGAGAATAACCTTATGACACCTACGATGAAAGTAAGAAGACATGAGGTTTCAAAAAAATATACTGACACTATAAATAAAATGTTTTAATGCAATTGTTTGCTGCTTTAGACTTCGAGACTGCAACTAGTGAGCGCACATCTGCTTGCGCTATCGGTTACGTTATCTTTAATAAATCAAAAATTATAAAAAAAGCATCTCACTTAATTAAACCACCAAAGCCAGAGGTTCACTTTACAGATATCCATGGTTTAACATGGGAAATGTTAAAAAAAGCAAAGCCCTTTGACAAAGTATGGCGACAAATTAAGGATGAATTGTTAAATGTTGATTATTTTTTTGCCCATAATGCACCTTTTGATAGATCCGTCCTACATTCATGTTGCTATTTTTATAATATAGATCTTCCTCAACAAGAATTTCGAGACACAGTAGTTATTGCAAGAAAATATTGGAAATTTGAAAATAATAAACTTAATACTGTTTGTAAAAATTTAAGAATTCCTTTAAATCATCATGATGCTTTATCTGATGCAAAAGGATGTGCTATGATAGCAATTGAAGCCTTTAAAAAGGGCTATTTTATTTAACTTTATTTCCTATAAAACTCATTGTAGAAAAAATTAGAATTAAACTAAGACTCATATAAATAATAATATTAATTGATTTGGTTTCATCTAATATTAATCCAAATAGAAAAGGTGAGCTTGCAGAGGCTAATACTCCAAAAAAAGTTAGTAGTGCTCTAATTGCCCCTAGATTTTTCACACCGTACATTTCAGCCCATAAAGAATTTGACATATTCTCAGTTAAACCATTTGATAAACCAAGCCCAGCCATATAAAGATACAATACATATACATGATTAGAAAATAACATTACAATAAATATTGAAGCCATTGGGATTAAGTGAAAGGTAATTACTTTTCTTCCAGAAAACTTATCAACTAATAAACCAGATACTATAGAGCCCCCAATCCCACAGATTGCATAAAAAATGAAACTTTTTGCAATATCTATCATTGACCAGTTGTTTAACTGACCAATAAAAACCTGATGAAATAAAAAACCAGTAACTGTAAATGACATAATCAAAGTTAGAGGTAAATAAAGATAAAATTTGAAGTCTTTTAAAACATCTCTTCTTCTCCAAGAAAATGAGTTTTGATTTTGTTCATTTTCAAATCCTGTTTCACTTTGGAAATTATCTTTTCTTAGTAGACACAATAAAAATATTCCAAAAAATAAAATAATAAATATGGACGAACTAAACCAAGTAATTCTCCATCCAAAACTCAAAATTAAAATTACTACAACGAAAGGATAGATCATCTCTCCAAATGAAAAACCAAAGCCAGAGATGGCTAATGCCTTTCCCCTATTGGCTTTAAAATATCTAGCCATAGTTGTTCTTGATGTGTGACCCATAAGACCTTGTCCAAATAGCCTTAAAAAATAAATAACAAAAAAAAGAAGAATTACATTGAAAACAATGCTTGCAAAAAAACAAGTAATGGAAAGCCCAATAACTATGGCTAATGTATATTTTTTTAAAGAAATTGTATCAATGAGTTTACCAGCCCAAATAATAGTAATAGCGCTTAAAATGGTTGCTATTGAATACAGACTACCAAACTGAGTATTAGTTAAATTAAATGTTTCTCTGAAATCTTCACTAAAAAGAGATATAAAAAATGTTTGACCAAATCCAGAGGCAAACGCAATCAAAAAGCCAAATATTAATAAGTTAGAATTTTTATATACAAAATTTATCAAAACAATTGGGATATTATGATTAAATGACTATATATCAATTATTATAAGTGAAAGGACTGGCTAGTGAGCACAATTAAAAAGACTGATGATGAAAGTCATCCAATTATAGAGGAGGTTTATAAAGACATTAAACAAACAAGGAATACAAGTTATATAGGTAATTTTTGGAAATATTTAGCTTTCGATCCTAATTTACTCAAAAATGTTTGGACTGATATAAAAAATATAATGGTTAAAGAGTCTATAATTCCCAATAAGACAAAAGAAATGATTTATATGGCTGTTTCTATTACTAACAATTGTAGTTACTGTACACACTCACACACAGCCGCAGCTAAAAAACTAGGTATGACTTCAGAGGAGCACTCTGAATTTTTAAGTGTCATAGCGTTGGCAGCAAAAACAAATCAATTGGTAAATAGTATACAGGTACCAGTTGATGAAATTTTCAATGAGGATATAGAAAAATAAATAAATGGATTTTTTAACTTGGTTTTGGAATGCAGGGGAATTGTTAATGATTATTGGTGTGGGAATAATTATTATTGGATTACTATTCTATAGGAAAAAAAAATAAACTTCTTACGTTATATTATGTAATTATTTCATTTATGAACATTAAATTTATTGTAATATAGATTCATGTATTATGATGAAGACAATAATGATGACAATACGTTGTTAGGAAGACTTACAGAATTAAATAGAGCTTTAAGTCAAATGATGAGAAATACTAGTGAGAGAAACATTGTTGAAAAACTACATACTTACCAGCTAGCAATAAAAAAAACTATTGAAGTAATGACTAAAAAACAACTTAATACTGTTTCTGAGTCTTCTAATGAATATGAGGATAGGTTAGAGCGTGGAGACTTTGATTAATTTTAATCTAAATTCTTAAAACCGTAACCAGTTTTTTTTACTCTTGTTTTAAAATAATTCTTATTAAATTTATTTATAGTAGGTTTTGTATTTATTTGTTTAACTATTTGAATACCAGCTTTTTTTAGTGATGATACTTTAGTAAAATTGTTAGTAATTATATTGACTTTATTTACTTTTAGTAACTTCAACATTTTAGCAGCAATATTAAAATCTCTTTCATCATCTAAAAATCCTATATTGTGATCAGCATCAATTGTATCCAAACCTTTCGATTGAAGAGAATAAGCTCGCATTTTATTAGCCAGACCAATCCCTCTGCCTTCTTGATCTAGATATAATATAATTCCACCTTTATTTTTAATCATATAGTTGATGGAATTATTTAATTGCTCTCCACAATCACATTTTCTAGAGTGAAATATGTCCCCTGTAAAACAAGCGGAGTGTATTCTAAGATTTGTAGGCTGTTTTAAATTTTCTGGTTTAATTATAATAGCAATATGTCTTCTTGCACCAATATAGGATTTAAAAATATTAAAAGATGTTGAAGGCACATTTGGGAGTGGAACATTAGCACTAGACACCAATTTAATACTATTTGTGATAAATTTATTCTGATTTTTTAGTTCCTTGTGATTAAATTTTAACAAACCAAGTTGTAAAATTAGGTTATCAATATTTTTATAATATTTAGAATTAATTTTTTTAAAAACAAGTGAGGGAATGACTTTAGCATTTTTGGCTATATCTAAGCAGACATTATGAAAGTCTTTACTTTTATTACAAACCACATCTTTAAATATTAATTTATTTTGATTAGATAAAGGGTTAATAAATAAACTTAAAATTGATTTATTGGATATTTTTTCATCAATTTTTAAAAATATATTTGATGTTATTCTATTATTGAAAACAGATTGTGCTTTTTGTTTTGTAATTAAAAGATATTTTTCTTTCAGTAAGTATTTATTAAATTGGTTAAGAATTTTATTCTCAGAGTGTTCAATATTAAAGAACATCCAATAGTTTTTATTCTCTTTTATGACTATTGGTCTTCCCGTTCTTAACTCATTGATAGATCTATCAATAAAAGTACCAAAATTTGATTTTAAACTCATAGACTATATATATACTCACTGACTGTTGATACAGATGATAGATGATAACCAAGCATAATATTTCCTCTTTATTTGAGTTTGTAAAAAATCAAAAGAAATCAAATAATTTAGGAGTTGATTT
>CABXST010000018.1 GCA_902514885.1 uncultured Alphaproteobacteria bacterium
CCATGATAAAAGGTTTGAAATTAATTTTCGTATGCAAGCCGGAGACATTTTTAGTTTTAATAACCGAAGAGTCTTACATGGAAGGAAAGAGTATGACGCTAATTCAGGAGAAAGACACCTCCAAGGTTACTATATGGACAGAGATGAAATTGTAAGTCGATTAAATTTTATTGAAAATATAAACCCTTAATAAATAGGGCTAGATCAGAGTTGAGTTGTATTTTTAAATACTACTTTGGTGGCTTCATCTTTTTAACCTCAATTCTTAAACCTATCCTCTAGGTGATTCCATACTATCAAATTAATTAATTTTTGTGTTTTTATTTTTAAAATGTATTGGTAATTCATTAAATACTTTATTTGCATTGAATTGTTAAAATTACTAAATCTGAGGCGATTATGATCTATGAAAAACAGTTAATTTTGCTATAAATCAATTTTACATGAACTTTGAACAAGCAAGATCAAATATGGTTCTTAATCAACTAAGAGCTAATCGTATAAGAAATTCATCGCTAATAGAAAAAATTGAACTATTTCCAAGAGAAAATTTGTACCCAAAGGATTTTAAACATCTTGCATACTCAGATAAAATTTTATTTTTAGATGATGGTCGTTTTATTCTGCCTCCTTTAACATCATTTCACTTAGTTCAGGCTTTAGGTAAGATTAATAATGATCACATTTTAGAAATTGGATCTGGGTTTGGAACATCTACATCAATTATGAGTGAATTTTCTTCTAATATTGACTGCATTGAGACCTCTAAACAAATGATACAGGTTTTTAAAGACAGCATGGAAGATGGTTTATTCAATGCATCTTTATTAGATTTATCTATTGATGAATTTTTTAATAATAAAAAATTAAAAATTCAGAAGTACCAAAAGATTATTATTAATGGCTCATTAGATGAAGAACCTTTAGATATTATTAAAAATGCATCTGATAATGCTGAAATTGTCTGTATTATTGACAATAAAAATTTTAAACACAAAATAGTGAAGTATCTAAAAGTAGAGGGTAATTCTAATAGATTTATTATAGATGAAGCATCATCCTCTTTTATTTATAAATATGTTCAATCTGAACCATTTGTTTTTTAGCAAATGGATGATTTTCAGAATAAAAAAGAATATGAAAATGAAATTTACCAACTGTGGTTAGAAAAAGAATGTTTTAAACCTAAATACAATTTTGATAAAAATTTTTCTATTTGTATACCACCGCCAAATGTCACTGGTTCTTTACATATGGGGCATGCCTTAAATAATACAATTCAAGATATATTAACTAGATATCACCGGATGAATGGTTTTAATACTTTATGGCAACCGGGCACAGATCACGCAGGTATAGCTACCCAAATGGTCGTTGAAAGAAACTTAGCTGAGAAAAATATTTATAGAAAAGATTTATCACGAGATAAATTCATTGAAAAAATATGGGAATGGAAAGAGTATTCAGGCTCTACTATTATCAACCAATTAAAAAGATTAGGAAGTTCATGTGATTGGTCAAGAGAAAGATTTACAATGGACGAGGGATTATCCTCTGCTGTTAGAAAAGTCTTTGTATCATTATATAACGAGGGTTTAATTTACAAAGATCAAGCTCTTGTAAATTGGGATACTAAATTTAAAACAGCTATTTCAGATTTGGAGGTTGTTCCTACTGATGTTAGTACTCAAATTTATTATATTAAATATCCCTGTTCCAACTCGAAAACCATAACTGTTGCTACTGTAAGACCAGAAACCATTTTTGGTGATGTTGCCATTGCAGTTAATCCTAAAGATAGTAGATACCTCTCATTAAAAAATGAAACTTTTACAATTCCTTTAACATCAAGATCAATCCCACTTATACTCGATGAATATTCAGATCCAGATATGGGAAGCGGTGCAGTTAAAATTACTCCTGCTCATGATTTTAATGATTTTGAAATTGGTAAAAGGCATAATTTAGAGTTATTAAATATCCTAAATGACGATGGATCATTAAATGAAAATTGCCCAAAAGAATTTCAAGGAGTGGATCGATTTGAAGCTAGAAAAAAAGTTGTTCGCTTATTAAAAGAAAAAGGCTTCATAGAAAAAATTGAAGATTATAAAACTACAATACCCTACGGAGATCGCTCAAATACAATTGTAGAACCTTACTTAACCCATCAGTGGTTTTGTAATGCTGAAGAATTAGCAAAGCAGGCAATGAAAGTTGTAAAAGATGGTGAAACAAAATTTTTTCCATCAAATTGGGAGAAGACTTATTTTCAATGGATGGAAAATATAAGACCATGGTGTATTTCTAGGCAAATATGGTGGGGTCATCAAATACCTGTTTGGTATGGTCCAGATGGTAAAGAATTTTGTGCAGAGACAGAAGAAGAGGCTAAAAATTTAGCTATAGACTTCTACAAGGCAGATAAAATTATTTTAAAAAGAGACCAAGATGTTTTAGATACATGGTTTTCTTCAGCTCTTTGGCCTTTTTCTACGTTGGGATGGCCCGATAAAGAACAAACCTTAGATACGTTTTATCCAAACTCTGTCTTAGTTACAGGTTTTGATATTATCTTTTTCTGGGTTGCCCGCATGATGATGATGGGAAACAAATTTATGTCAGAAACGCCTTTTAAAACTGTTTATGTTCATGCTCTTGTTCGGGATGAAAAAGGGCAAAAAATGTCAAAATCAAAAGGCAATGTCATAGATCCATTAGAAATAATTGATAAATATGGAGCTGATACACTTCGTTTTACCTTAACATCATTAAATACCCCTGGAAGAGACGTAAGATTAAGTGAGCAACGTATTGCAGGTTATAGAAATTTTGTAACTAAAATCACTAATGCATATAAATTTGCAGAATTTAAAGAAATTTATCCTCTAAATTTAAAGGACAATATTAATCCAGAACATATATTTAATCTTTGGATCATCAATGAATTTCAAGATTTATATAAAAAAGTACAAGAAAATTATAAAAAATATTATTTTCATGAAGTGGCTAACCAATTATACCATTTTACGTGGCATACATTTTGTGATTGGTATATTGAATTATCTAAAAACTTATTAGATGACAATCAATATGCCAATGAAACTAAATTTACTTTTCATTTGATATTTAACTCTTTACTGCAACTTTTACACCCAGTTATTCCATTTATAACTGAAAAGTTATGGGGTAAAAATAACAAAGATATTTTAATGAATCATCAATGGAACTATATTGATTTAAAAATTGGTAGTGAAGATGTATCTAAAACAAAATTATTTATCGACTTCATAGAAGAGTACAGATCAATTGAAAAACTTTTTGAAATCAAAAAAGAAGATGATGTAAGAATTTTTTCTAATAATCAATCAATCCAATTAATATTATTTGATAACAAAGAAACTTTTGAATTTTTAACAAGAAAAAAACTTTCTACTTCACAAAATAAAAATAGTGTTACATTACCTTTTAAGGAGTTTGATTTTGAAATTTCTACAAATCAAATAGATAAATCTAAAATTAAAATAAAACTTAATGATAATAAAAATGCTTTAGAAAAAGAAAAAAACACTATTGATAAAAACTTATCAAATGAAAATTTTGTATCTAGAGCCCCTAAGCAATTAATTGACCAAAATACAGAAAGACAGGGATCAATAAATATGGAATTGTCAAAAATTGATAGTATATTAAAAAATATTCAATAATGGTCGATAAAAGTAAATTACCAAGTAGGCATGTATCTGTAGGCCCTAAAAGTGCTCCTCATAGAGCTTTTTATTATGCTATGGGAATTACAGAGGAACAAATAAATCAACCTTTTGTAGGTGTTGTAACTACCTGGAATGAGTCTGCACCTTGTAATATTTCACTTTCTCGTCAAGCCCAATCAGCTAAAAAAGGTGTTTGGGATTCTAAAGGTACTCCAAGAGAATTTACTACCATTACTGTAACAGATGGTATTGCCATGGGGCATGAGGGAATGAAATCATCTTTAACAAGTAGAGAGATTATAGCTGACTCTACTGAACTTTCTGTAAGAGGGCATTGTTATGATGCCTTAGTTGGTTTAGCTGGATGTGATAAATCTTTACCTGGATTGATGATGGCAATGCTTCGCCTTAATGTGCCTTCTGTATTCATGTATGGTGGTTCTATATTACCGGGCGTATATAAAGATAGAGATGTAACGATTGTCGATGTTTTTGAAGCTGTTGGAAAACACTCTACTGGAAAAATATCAGATCAAGAACTTCATGACATAGAGTGTGTTGCCTGTCCCTCTGCTGGATCTTGCGGTGGTCAGTTTACTGCTAATACTATGGCATGTGTGTCAGAGACAATTGGTTTAGCTCTTCCTGGATCTGCAATGACACCAGCACCATATGAAAGCAGAGATAAATATGCCTACGAAAGTGGGAAAGTTGTTATGGATTTAATTGAAAAAAATTTAAGACCAAGAGATATTGTAACTAAACAATCTTTAATTAATGCAGCCGTAGTTGTATCAGCTTCTGGAGGATCAACTAATGCAGGTTTACATTTACCTGCTATGGCTCATGAGGCTGGTATTGAATTTACATTAGAGGATGTATGTAAAATTTTCCAATCTACTCCTTACATTGGTAATTTGGCCCCGGGAGGAAAATATGTTGCCAAAGATTTATATGAAGTAGGAGGAGTTCCTGTTTTGATAAAGACTCTTATTGATGGAGGATTAATTGATGGTTCATGCATGACTGTTACTGGAAAAACACTAGCTGAAAATGTAAAAGATGTTGAATTACCAAAAAACCAAGATGTTATTTTTCCTGTAAGCAATCCGATAACTAAAACGGGTGGAGTAGTTGGTTTAAAAGGTTCACTTGCTCCAGATGGGGCGATTGTAAAAATAGCAGGTCTTAAAAAATTACAATTCAAAGGTAAGGCAATTTGTTTTGAACGAGAAGAACATGCATTAGATGCTGTGTTAAATGGTAAAATAAAACCTGGTCATGTTGTAATCATTAGATATGAGGGTCCAAAAGGTGGTCCTGGCATGAGAGAAATGTTATCCACCACTAGTGCTTTATACGGACAAGACCTAGGAGAAGATGTAGCACTAATAACAGATGGTAGATTTTCAGGAGGGACTAGAGGCTTTTGTATTGGTCACGTAGGTCCAGAGGCTTATGATTGCGGACCTATAGCATTAGTTGAAGATGGTGATGAAATAGAAATAGATGCAGATAAAAATTTATTAAATTTAAACGTTGATGAAAAAACTTTAGCTGAAAGAAAAACTAAATGGGTCAATAAAGAGCCAGAATTTACCTCAGGCACTTTATGGAAATATATGAATTGTGTTGGACCTGCTCACTTAGGTGCAGTTACTCATCCTGGTGCAAAAATAGAAAAGAAGACTTACTCAGATATTTAAATCTATCATTATTGGACAGTGATCAGAGGGTCTCTCCAAATCTCTATATTCTTTTAAAACTTTTAATTTTAACATTTTGCTTTTTATAAATGGTGATAAAAGAAAAAAATCAATTCTTATGCCCTCATCTTTGCCAAACTTATATGTTTTATAATCAAAGAATGTGTAGCTCTGCTTTTTTGGAATAGTCTTGAATACATCTATTAAATCTAAATTTATTAATTTGTTGAATTCTTTTCTAGATTGAGGTTGAGCAAGAGCATCGTTTTTGTATTTTTTGATATCATAAGCGTCTTCATCATCAGGTATTACATTAAAATCTCCAGTTAATAATATTTCATAATCATCTTTTAAACTTTTAATTTCCTTATAGAGTGTTTTCATCCATTCAATTTTATTAATAAATTTTTCAGTATCTATAGGATTACCGTTAGGAAAATAACAATTTATTATTACCAATTTCAAATCCTCAAGAATAATCGTATTATTTCTTGCTTGTATTAAATTTAATTTTTTTAAGGGTATTTCTTTTAAATTTATATCCTCTTTACATGAAATGCTAACTCCATTATAGCTTTTTTGTGTTTCTGATAATGTTTTTAATGAAAACTTATTAAAAAAACTTTCAACATAATCTTTGTCTAAGATTTTAAGCTCTTGCAGACATAAGATATCTGGTTTTTCTGTTAATACTAACTTCTCTAAAAGGGGCTCTCTAGCTCTTAATGAGTTTACATTCCAACTTATAACTCTCACAATTAGACGCTAAATGATGTACCACAACCACAGGAGTTTTTAGCATTAGGATTTGTAATAGAGAAACTTGAACCTATTAATTCATCTTTATAATCTAATTCAGATTCATTTATGAAATCCATAGAATTTTTATCAATTAAAATCTGAAGATCTTTAAATTTGAAAATAATATCTTTGTTTTCATTAATTGAATCTTCGCTTTTAAATACATATTGAAAACCAGAGCAGCCACCACCTTTTACTCTTATTCTAAAATATTTCATATTTTGCTCTTTTAAAACTTCTTGAATTTTACTTATGGCTTTATCTGTTATATTAATATTTCCCATATGTTCAGTAATTTAGCAGTTTTACCAGAAAATTCAAAAGGAAGACTTTATGATGAGATAAATGACCATCGTTCTCTTTATGAAAGAGATAGAGATAGAATTTATCACTCAACTGCTTTTAGAAAACTGAAAGATAAAACACAAGTTTTTATGTTTGAAAAAGGGGATTATTACAGAAATAGGCTAACCCATACTCTTGAAGTTTCTCAAATAGCAAGATCTATCAGTAGAAAGTTATCTTTAAATGAAGATCTCACTGAATGCATCGCTTTGTCTCACGACTTAGGACATAGTCCATTCGGTCATGTCGGCGAAGAAATAATTTCACAAGAACTAGATGCAAATTTTAATCACAATTATCAATCGTTTCGACAAATAACCCTTTTAGAAAAAAGATATGTTAATTTCGATGGATTGAATTTAACCTGGGAAACTATTGATGGATTAATTAAACACAATGGAATAATTCAAGAAACTATTAAGACTTATGATCTCTCGAAAAATTTCACATTTGATTTATATAAGAACCCTTCTCTAGAAGCTCAAATAGCTTCTTTGTCAGATGATATAGCATATATAGCTCATGATTTTGATGATGCTTTAAGATCAGGTATTTTTTCAATCTCAGGATTAGCTAAAAATCAAGATCAATTCAATTTTATAGATTTTTCATATATTGCAAATTTAGATAAAAGTGTAGCAAGAAATTATTTCTCAAGATCAATTATGAACTTTCTAATTTTAGATCTTTTAAACGAAACAGAAACTACTCTTATGAATTCCCCACAAATAAAATCATGTGTGGATGTCATTAATAACCCTAATTTCTTAGTAAAATTTAGCCCAGTGGTATTAGAAAAAGTAAAATTTCTCAAAAATTATTTATTTGAATATTTTTATACATCTGATTTTGTTTTTAAAAATAGAACACAAGCAGAAAAAATCTTAGTATCAATTATAAAATTACTAAATAACGATATAAATATTCTTCCATCTAAATGGAGAGATAAAATACAAAATGATAAAGATAAAAATCAAACAATAGTTGATTATGTATGTGGCATGACAGATCAGTATGCTATAAATTTCTATAATACTTATGCTTCATAATTTAAAAAAAAATCTCTTTGAAATTCTAGTTAAAATTGACAAAAATATTATGATAAACATTGATGATATAGAAGTTGAAACTCTATTTGATAAAAGAGGTGATTTTACAACTAATTCTGCTCTTAAATTTTCAAAAATATACAACTCAAATCCAAAACAATTAGCAAATTTAATTATAGAAAATCTTAATATAAATGATTTTGAAAAAGTAGAAATAGCAGGTCCGGGTTTTATTAATTTCACTCTTAAAGATGAAACTTTTAATTCTCAATTAACTAATAACAAAATAGAATTTAAAAATACTGATAAAGTAAATATTGAATTTGTCTCTGCAAACCCTACAGGACCATTACACTTAGCACACGGTAGAGGTGCTGTTGTCGGTGATATTTTATCAAATTTATTTGAATATTTTGGACATAAAGTTACCCGTGAATACTATGTTAATAATACAGGTAATCAGATAAATGAATTTTTATCATCAATTCTTTATTCAATATCAAATAAAAATAATTTAAGTCTCAATGAAAATCAATTTTATAAAGGTGATTACATAAACGATATTGCTAACTACTGTTACGAAAATTTTAAATCCTTATTTAATAAAGAGCTAAGTCCTAGTGACAAAATAAATATTGTTAACTTCGCTATTGAAAATCTTGTCAATCAAACTATTCAAACGCTTGGTAGTGCAGGTATTAATTTCGATGAAATCTCATATGAGACAAACATTATGGAAAAAGAATATTTACCATTAATTTTAGAAAAACTTAATAAAAGTGAACTCATTTATAAAGGGCAATTAAATGCACCAAAAGATTATACTGGCACTCAAAAAGATAATGATTTAACAATATTCAAATCAACACTCTTTAATGACGATGAGGATAGGGCATTAACTAAGAATGATGGATCCCCAACATATTTTGCAAATGATATAGCTTATCATGAAGATAAATACCAAAGAGGCTATAATAAATTAATAAATATATGGGGGGCAGATCATTTAGGGTACCTTAAAAGATTATCATCTGCGATAACTTCACTACATCCTGAAATAGATTTTTCAGTTGTTTTTTGCCAAATTGTAAATTTAAAACGCGATAATAAAATACAAAAACTATCAAAAAGAGAAGGTAATATTTTTGAATTAAAAAATTTGATAAACGAAATTGGAGTTGATAACTTTAGATATTTTATGTCGTACAGAAAAAATGATACCCATATGGATTTAGACATAGATTTAATTAAAAAAGAAAATAAAGAAAATCCTATATACTACATTCAGTACTCTTATGCCAGAACACAGTCCGTCTTAGACAAAACAAATAAAATTATTGAAACTCAATTATTGGTTACATCAGAATTAAAAAATTTATATAAAAAATTAATAGAGTGGGAAAAAGTCATTGAATCTGCATATCAAAAAAAAGAGGTTCATTTAATTGCCCATTATTTAGAGAGTCTATCATCTTACTTTCACACACTATGGTCTTCCTCAAAAAATAATCCAAAGGCTAAATTTCTTGATAAAGATAACAATATTTCCTCTGATTTACATAAGTTACTATGTAATTACCAAAATGTTTTAAAAGATGGTTTAAAAATATTAGGCATCAAACCTAAATTACAAATGTGAAAAATCTAAAAATAGTAATTATAATCTCAGTTCTTTTATTGGTATTACTTTTGACTTATTTAGTATTTGATAATTATCTCAAATATATTTTTTTCAATAATTTTATAACTATTACTGCTGATGAATTAGATTTTATTAGATGAATTTTCCTATCATTATTTCTATTAAAAGTATTTCCCTGACAAAACAAGAAAAAAAAAATATTTCTAAGTTCAAGCCATTTGGTGTGATAATATTTTCCAGAAATATTAAAAACTTTTCACAAATATCAAAGCTAAATCAGTCTATTAAATTATTAAGTAGAAATACTTTAATATTTATAGATCAGGAGGGTGGCATAGTTAATAGATTTAAAAACTTTAAAGAATTTAACTTTCCAGACAATTTTGATCTTTATAAAATTTATTTAAAATATCCCTCACTTGCAAAACAGTTAGTCTTTTTAAAATCTTTTATAACCTCATTTTACCTCAAGAAACTATATTTTGATGTAAACACAGTCCCAGTTCTAGATATTCCAACTAAAAATACAATTCAAATGATAAAAAAAAGAACCTTTGGCCCTAATATCAACATCAATATCACTCTTCAAGATATTTACTTAGAAAATTTATTTTACTTTGGATTAATTCCCTTAATGAAACATATACCTGGACATGGTGTTACAAATAAAGATTCACATTTAACAATGCCAATATCAAATTTAAGTAATAGATCTCTTAGCAATCACATAGATATTTTTAAGCACTTTAATACATTACCCTTAGCTATGACAGCACACATTAAATATTTGTCATGGGATCAAAATTATATTGCCACTTTTTCTAAAATTATAATTAATGAAATCATTAGAAATAAAATTGGATTTAAAGGTTTGATTATGACTGATGATTTAGTAATGAATGCAAATACTTATGATATCGAAGAGTCTATTAACCTATCAAATTACTCAAGCATAGACATTATGTTAGATTGTAGTTCTAATTGGAGCAAATATTCAAAAATAATTGATACCTTTAATGTGTCTAAAAATTATACAAGATTTTATAAACTCAAAATGTTGAAAAAATATAACCATAGAATAAATTTAGAATCTATTAATATTAATCAGCACCATCATTTGTATAATCAATTAGTAAGAACTCATGGAATCTAACTTAAATATTGATATTAAAGATTTTAATGGTCCTTTAGATGTTCTTCTTGAGCTAGTGCACAAAAATAAATTTGATTTAAAAAACCTCCCAATACTTAGTCTTTGTAATCAATATATTGCTTTTATTGTAGATTTAAAAAAAGTCAGCATAGAAATTGCATCAGAGTACTTACTTATGGCAGCTATTATGGTTTTTTTAAAATCTAAATACCTTGTAAATAAAGATAAAGAAGAGGATGTAAAGAAAGTTACAAGGTTTTTAACAAATCGACTAACCATTCTTGAAATGGTTAATCAAAATAGTAAAAAATTGTTTGACTTACCGAAGTTTAAACAGGAGTTCTTCCCTAATACCCAAAAACATAAATTAAAAATAGAAAAAAACTTTATCATTAAAGATAAGCTTATTGATCTTCTAAAAGCATATGCAAATATTCATAAAAGAAATCAACAATATACTCTTAAATTTAGTTCTTCAAAATTATTTACAATCAAAGATGGACAAAATGTTATTTCAAAAGAAATCCTATCAAATCAAGATTGGTTTACGTTAAGAAGCTTAATACCTGATAATTTAAGATCCGATATTTTAAATAAATCATTTTTTTCTAGTACTTTTAATGCAAGTCTCCACATGGCAAAAGAAGATAAAAATGAAGAAAAAAAAATAGTTATCAAACAATCTTTACCTTTTTCTGATATATACTTGAAAAAAGATGAGTGAAACATCTCAAAAAATAGAAGCTTTAATATTCGCTTCAAGCAAACCTGTTTCAGAAAATGAAATTAAAAAAAGGTTAGATCTCCATGAGGATATTACTGAAGTTATGTCAAATTTAGAGACTGCCTATCAACACAGAGGAATTAACTTAAAAAAAATTTCAAATAAATGGATTTTTTTAACAAATACAGAAGTAAGTGAAATATTTCATGAAAAAAAAGAAATACAAAAAAGACTTTCAAAACAAGCTATAGAAACTCTGGCTATTGTCGTTTACCACCAACCTATAACTAAATCAGAAATTGAAAGCATAAGAGGGGTTGTGATTGGTCAGGGAATATTCGATCAACTAATGGAATTTGGATGGATCGCACCAGGAGGCCGTAAAGAAGTACCAGGTAGACCAATTCTGTGGGGAACTACTGATGATTTTCTTCTTCATTTTGGTTTAGGCACACTAGATAACTTACCTGGTATTGAGGAAATGAAAAATTCTGGAATTTTAGATGAAAACTTTGCTTCAATGAATATTCAAGAAGTAACTGATGATTTGAACAAAGATGACGCTTTTATAGATGATGATGAAGAAACTGACACTTTAGATGAATTTTCAAAAAGCCAATTAAATCAAAATAATGATACTTGATATCAAAGACCTTCATCATTCTTTTGGTGAAGTAAATGCTATTAATAAATTAAGTTTTTCTATTGAACAAAATTCAATAGTTTCTATTTTAGGTCCTTCTGGTTGTGGAAAAACTACTTTAATTCGTTTAATAGCCGGTTTGGAAGAAGTTCAAACGGGAGAAATATTCTTCGAGGATAAGTTGGTTGCAAATGTAAGATTTAACATTCCACCTGAAGAACGATCAATATCCTATGTTTTCCAAGACTTTGCATTATTTCCTCATATGACTGTTAAAGAAAATATTAGTTTTGCTGCTAGTTCTAAAATAAATAAAAAACAATTGATAGACCAAGTAATACACCTGTCAAAAGTTGAGAGTTTTCTGGACAAATATCCTCATACTCTTAGTGGGGGAGAACAACAAAGAGTCGCATTAGCTAGATCAATAGCAGTTCAACCAAAACTATTACTTTTGGATGAACCTTTCTCAGATTTAGATACAAACTTAAAACGCGAAATTATTGATGACACTCTTCACTTAATTAACAGCTTAGACTCCTCTGCAATCGTAGTTACTCATAATGCAGAAGAAGCCATGTTCTTAAGTGATTTTATTGTTGTAATGGAAAAAGGAAGAATAGTTCAAATTGGAAAACCTCACGATATCTACTTTAAACCATCTAATGTTTATGTAGCCTCTCTTTTTGGAGAAGTTAATATTTTTGAGTCAATTATCAAAAATAAAAAATGTAATACTCCACTAGGTTTACTTGAGACAAATAATTTTAGAGATAATCAAAAAGTTAATGTAGTTGTAAGGCCGGAGGCCGTAAAATTGAATGTAGAAAAATCTCCAGTTGCAACTCCTAACTCAGGTGTTGTAGTTGACTCTAAATTTTTAGGTAATCACGCAATTGTTCATATGACTGTTATTGATAGTGATAATAATAAACATCATATACATAGTAAGTTAATTGGAGAATTCTTACCTTCTCCTGCTAGTTCAGTTTCTTTTTCTTTAGATTTAAACCATGTATTTATTTTCCCTAGATAACATATCAATTATATAGTAATATAAAAATATGGGCACATTTAGCATTTGGCATTGGATAATAGTATTAATTATAGTCCTTCTATTATTTGGAAAAGGTAAAATACCATCTTTAATGGCTGATATGGCAAAAGGTATTAAGTCTTTTAAAAGTAATATGGCCGAAGATGAGAAACCTACTAACCCAGATCAAGATAACCCAGATAATCAAAATAAGGACCAGTAATGTTTTCTTTAGGTTGGATGGAGATATCCATCGTCCTAATTATAACAGTAATAGTAGTAGGTCCTAAAGAAATACCAACTGTAATTAAATTTATAAAAGGAATAACTTCAAGTTTAGGAAAACTCTCCAAAGAGTTTAAATCAACTGTTAATGAAATATCTCACTTAGAAGAAGTAAAAGATATTAAAAAAGAAATTTTAGATACAAAAGAGTCGGTGGTTAAAGAAGGAAAAGAGTTGGATGAATTTATTGAAAAAAGCAATGATGAAATAATGAAAGATGAAAAAAAATGAGTGAAGTTGAAAGTTCAATGAATTTCTTTGATCATATAAAGGAGTTAAGACAAAAATTGTTATATGTCATAATTTTCTTTCTAATAACATTCATTGTTTCTTTTTATTTCTCACAATCAATATTTGAATTTCTAGCTGAACCTTTAACTTCTATTTTAGGAGAGGGCAATGGATTAATTTATACTGCCTTACAAGAGGCATTTTTAACAAATGTTAAAGTTGCATTTTTCACAGCTGCTTTTATTTCATTTCCTTTTTTATCAATTCAGATTTGGTCTTTTGTATCCCCAGGATTACTTAAAAAAGAAAAACAAATTTCATTACCAACTTTGGTAGCTATTCCTTTTTTATTTGTTTTAGGTGCCGCGGTTGTTTATTATGTAATATCTCCTGTAGCGTGGAAGTTTTTTTTGAGTTTTCAAAGTTCCCAAGCAGATGGAATCAATATTACTCTTCAAGCTAAAATGAATGAGTATTTGTCATTAATGATGACATTCATATTCGCTTTTGGACTAGCATTTCAATTACCTGTAATTTTACTTCTACTTGTAAA
>CABXST010000019.1 GCA_902514885.1 uncultured Alphaproteobacteria bacterium
TGATACTCCAACCGCCCAAAACGATGTGGGAGTCATAGTTGAGGATAGTACCTTAACAGTGACTAACGGTGCCAACGCAACACTGAGTGGTTCTTATGATGCCACAGGCGAAAACTCTGGTGACTTAATCGATACAAGTTCTTCTTCTCATACTGACTCTGACCCAGATGCCTCTGCTTCTTTGTCGATTACGCAAATCAAAAAAAGTGGTGGCTCTAATTCTGCTGTAGGTATCGGAAGCTCCTATAATAGCAATGGAACTCAAGTTACGGGAACTTACGGAACACTGACTATTGGAGCGGATGGTTCTTATACTTATGCTGCAACAGCAGATGCGGCTGATGGCATTGCATCAGGTGAAACCGCAAACGATGTTTTTGTTTATACTTTAAGTGATGGAACAGAAACAACTACAGCCAATATTACAATTACCATTTTGGGTGCTAACGATAGTCCTACTGCACAAAATGATGTGGGTGTGATTATGGAAGGCAGCACTTTAACAGTTGCTAATAGCGCTAATGCTAATGTTTCTGGGAGTTTTGATGCTACAGGGGAACACTCTGGTGATGTGATCGACACAAGCTCAAGTTCCCACACAGATACTGATCCTGATACCAGCAATACGTTAACAATCACTCATATTAAAAAAGATGGTGGATCAAATTCAACAGTTTCTTCGAGTAGCTCTTATAATAGCAGCGGAACCGCGGTTACTGGTGCTTACGGTACTTTAACTATTGGTGCAGACGGTTCTTATAAATATGTAGCTCAATCTGATATCTCAGGTTTTGATGCAGGAGAGACTCTCACCGATACATTTACTTATACAGTTTCAGATGGCACAGCAACTACGACAGCTAATATTGTAATTACTCTTTTGGGAGATGACGGCTCTTCTAATAACGCACCTGTAGCTCAAAATGACGTGGGTGTAATTGCTGAAGATAGCACCTTAACTGTTGCCAATGGAGCCAATGCGAATGTTAGTGGATCTTATGATGCTACCGGTGAATATTCTGGTGATGTTATGGACACAAGCTCTAGCGGACATACTGATAGTGACGCTGATGGAGATACCATTACTGTTACTCAAATTAGAAAAAGTGGTGGCTCAGACTCTACGGTTTCTTCAGGTAGTTCTTATAATAGTAGTGGCACTTCGGTAACTGGAACTTACGGTACTCTTATTATAGGTGCCGATGGTTCTTATACATACACTGCTGATCAATCTGCAGCTGATGATCTTGATGCCGGCGACTCAGTGACTGACACTTTTATTTATACCATCTCCGATGGTACAGCTACAGCTACTGCTACTCTTACAATGACAGTTTTGGGTATTAACGATGCCCCAACAGCGGTCAACGATACAGATAGTGTAAGTGAAGATGGCACGGTGACAAAGACAGGGGCCCAGGACGACGTACTTACAGACGATAGCGACCCTGACGACTCAGCAACTTTAACAGTCACCGCAATACAGCCTAGCGGTGGATCCTCTTCTAATGTCTCTTCTGGAAGTACTTATGACAGTAGCGGAACAAGTGTTACTGGAACTTACGGTACTCTTATTATAGGTGCGGATGGTTCTTATACCTACACCGCTGACCAGTCAGCCGCCGATGACCTTGATGCTGGCGATACAGCAAACGATGTCTTTACCTATACTGTCTCTGATGGCACAACAACTACAACGGCAACCATAACCATCACGGTTAATGGTATTAACGATACTCCTGTTGCCCAAAACGATGTGGGTGTGATTGCAGAGGACAGTACTTTAACTGTCGCCAATGGCGATAATGCTAACGTTTCTGGCTCTTATGACGCCACTGGCGAACACTCTGGTGATGTGATTGATACAAGTTCCAGCTCTCATACAGACAGCGATGCTGACGACTCAGCGTCTTTGACAATTACTCAAATCAAAAAAGATGGTGGGTCTAATTCATCAGTTTCTTCTGGTAGTTCATACAATAGCAGTGGAACTTCAGTCACAGGTACTTACGGTACGCTGACCATAGGAGCTGATGGTTCTTATACTTATGCAGCGGATCAAACTGCAGCGGATGCTTTAGATGCTGGTGACAGTGCCAATGATGTTTTTGTCTATACACTTTCTGATGGAACGGCTACGACTACAGCCAACATCACAATTTCTGTTTTAGGTATTAATGATGATCCTGCAGCAGTTGATGATACAGATACAGTTAGTGAAGGTGCCACCGTCACAAAGACAGGTTCTCAAGATGATGTTCTCAATGACGATACTGATGCAGACGACAGTTCCAGTTTAACAGTTACAGCAATACAACCAAGTGGCGGGTCCTCCTCCTCAGTCACTTCAAGTAGTACCTATTCAAGCAATGGTACGACAGTCACAGGAACCTACGGTACTCTCACCATTGGTGCCGATGGTTCCTATACCTACACTGCTAATCAAGATGCAGCAGACGCGCTTGACGACTCAGAGTCAGCGACCGATGTTTTTACCTATACAGTCTCTGATGGCACATCAACAGACACAGCAACAATCACCATTACGGTTAATGGTTCTAACGATGCACCTGTTGCGAGAAACGATACGGGTACAGTTGAAGAAGATGCCACTCTAAGTGTTAGTGATGGAGATAATGCTAATACTGTAAGTGCTGCCACATACGTTGATGCATTTGACATCAGCTCTCAAGAGTTTAACCCTCAAGGATTTACATTTAGCAATGATGGAACAAAGATGTTTCTTACTGGTAATAATGGTGATGATGTCAACGAGTACACCCTATCGACAGGATTTGATGTCTCCACCGCTTCTTTTGTTGACAGCTTTGACATTAGCTCTCAAGAAGGGGGTCCTCGTGATCTTGCATTTAGTGCTGATGGCACCAAAATGTTTGTTGTGGGGGTATTAGGTGATGATGTAAATGAATATACATTATCAACGGCTTTTGACGTATCCACCTCCTCTTTTGTAGACAGTTTTGACATTAGCTCACAAGAAGACTCTCCAACAGGATTAGCTTTTAGTAAAGATGGAACTAAGATGTTTGTCGCTGGAAATGGAGGAGACGATATTAATGAATATACTCTTTCAACTGGATTTGATGTATCAACAGCCTCCTTTGTAGATAGTTTTGATGTGTCTTCTCAAGACACTGCTCCTAACGGACTTACATTTAATAGCGATGGAACAAAAATGTATGTTGTGGGAAACCAAGGAAATGACATTAACGAGTATGATTTAAGTTTAGGATTTGATGTTTCCACTGCCTCTTTTGTTGGAGCTTTAGATGTTAGTTCTCAAGATAGTGCCCCTAAAGCAATTAGCTTTAATCATGATGGTACTAAGCTATTTGTTTTGGGCACCACAAATAAATCTGTTTTTGAATACACCTTAACTTCACCTTTCAGTTTGATTAACGTAGACGCTGAACATTCCGGAGATGTAATCGATACAAGCAATACTAGTTCTTACGACACAGATGTTGATGTGGAGACTTTAACTGTAACAGCTGTGAGACTAGGTAGCTCTGAGGGATCAGGCACCGCAGGAACTGTCGGCTCTGCTTTAACAGGTACATACGGCCAACTCACCCTCAATGCCAATGGCTCTTATACATATGTTGCAAATCAATCAGCAGCTGATGACTTAGATGCTGGTGATGTTGTCTACGATTACTTTAATTACACAGTTAGTGATGGAGATGCAACAGACATTGCAGTCATTACAATCACCGTTGTTGGTATTAACGACACCCCAGTAGCTGTTAATGATACAGATAGCGTGAATGAAGATGCAACTGTAACTAAAACAGGTTCGCAAGATGATGCACTTTATGATGACACGGATGCTGATGACTCAGACTCTTTGACAGTCACCGGAATTGCGCCAAGTGGTGGCTCAACATCCACTGTTTCTGAAGGTAGCACTTATGCAAGTGGAGGGACAACAGTTACAGGAACTTATGGAACACTGATTATAGGCGCTGATGGATCTTATACTTATACAGCCGATCAATCAGCAGCCGACGATCTAGATTTAAATGATACTGCAACAGACGTTTTCACTTACACAGTTTCAGACGGAGCGAATACAACTACGGCAACCATTACGATCACTGTCACAGGTATTAATGACGACCCGGTTGCTCAAAATGACGTGGGTGTGATCGCAGAAGATAGTACTTTAACTGTTATAAATGGCGCTAATGATAATGTTTCTGGCACTTATGATGCCACGGGCGAGCACTCAGGAGATGTGATAGATACAAGCTCTAGCTCTCATACCGACAGCGATGCAGATGACTCAGCTAGTTTAACAATTACTCATATTAAAAAGAGCGGAGGCTCTAACTCGACAGTCTCTTCCGGAAGCTCTTATAATAGTAGTGGTACATCCGTCACTGGTACTTATGGAACTTTAACTATTGGAGCTGATGGATCGTATACCTATGCTGCTACTGAGTCCGCAGCTGATGACCTTGATGTTGGAGATGAAGTCACCGATGTCTTCACTTATACACTCTCTGATGGTACTGAAACTACTACTGCGAATATTACAATTACAGTTATTGGTATTAATGACACTCCTACTGCTGTTAATGATACTGACAGTGTTGCTGAAGATGAAAGAGTTACTAAAACAGCAGCCCAAGACGACGTACTTAATGATGACACCGATCCTGATGATAGTGCTAGTTTAGTAGTTACAAATATTTCTCATACTAATGGCAATAGTGGAACTGTTTCTTCCAGTACTACTTTTGCAAACGGCACGACTGTCGTCGGTACTTATGGAACTCTTACAATTGGGGCTAATGGATCTTACACATATATCGCTGATCAAGATGCAGCTGATAATATAGCAGATGGATCCAGTGAGACGGATGTCTTTACTTATACTGTATCCGATGGCAACGGTGGCACAGACACCGCTACTTTGACAATTACAGTTAATGGGTCAGATAATGAAGTGGTGGCTGTAACGGATACTGGAGCTGTTGATGCAAGCAGCACCCTTTCAAAGAGCGTTACAAGTGCTGGTCTTTTATCCAACGACACAGATAATGGTAGCGCCGCGCTTTCTGTTGGTGAGGCATCAGTTACTGCCATACGTACGGGAAGAGAAAATGCTACTGGGACTAGTGGCACGATTGGATCCACCTTAGTTGGAACCTACGGTACCTTGACCTTAAATTCTGATGGTACTTACACATACGCCGCAACGACTGCTGCTGCGGACGCACTAGCGCCCTTAGAGACTGCTATAGATTACTTTACATATACTATCTCTGATGGCACTAGCACTGACACTGCAGAGCTGAGAATTACAGTCACGGGTATTAATAATGCCCCTACTTCTACAAGCCCTCCGACCATAAATGCCGCGGAAAATCAACGTATTATCATCCAAACTAAAACATTTTTTGATGACCCAGATCCTAGTAATAACACATATGGTCAACTAACCTATTCATCTAGCGGGCTTCCCGGGGGCCTTCGAATTAACGATGCCGGTCGTGTTGTTGGTCGATTACAAGAGGGAACTTATACTTTTACAGTCACTGCAACAGACGGCGGTAATCTTTCTACTCAGCAAACATTTACTATTATTGTGGGCAAGCCTGGAAGACCTGGAGAACCAAAACCTCCTCCAGTTCGAGTTAATCCTAAAACTTTTGACGATGCAGTGGCAAACGAAGTAGTTGTTTTCCGTGAGGCACCCGAACAAATACAATTTGAAATGGATGCCCTAGAGGTAGGAGGCTCTTTAGAGTCTATTGTGAAAGAATATTCTTTCAACGGGGGTATGAAGGTTATTGACGTAGCAGTAGAGGACTTAAATATCGATCAAAGTGGACGTATTGGTGTTCAAGAAGATACTATTTTAGGTTTTTCAATTGGTGATGATTTTAGACTTAGTGTTAAACAATACACAGGGACACTAGAAGATGGATCTTCATTACCAGATTGGGTAAAAGTGGATCCCTCAACTGGTCAAACGATCGTCCAATTCCCAGATGATGTTTATGCAATTGATGTGAAGTTAATTGCTATTGATAAAGATAATACTACTAGAGAAATTAATGTGACTTTAGACAAAGGCGCGGTAAGAAGTGATAAATCATTGAAAAGAGATTTAAAACCTTTTGTGGAACGAAGCACAACACTCAAATCAGAAGTAGTTGTTGATGATAAAGGACAAGTGGTAATGGGTGCATCCAGTAACAATGTCAACGATTCAAACAGATCAGCAAATCTCAATGGTACAAATTTATTAAACTCTCAAAATGAAACCTCCAACAATGAGCAGCAGACTGACTCAAATAATATTGATCTTAATGCAACTTTAAAATTAGCCTCAGTAGCAAGAGAGGGCAACATAGTCAAAGTGAAAATTAACGATGACAACAGCAATAATGTTTCTCAATACAGTTTAAAAGTTTCAAAAACAGATAGTAGCCCAAGAGCGGCTCAAAATCCTGATTGGCTACAAATTGATCCGCAAACTGGTGAGATTCAAGCTCAACCACCAGAAAATGTGGAGGGTGTTTCCCTTCAAATTCTCGCAGAAGATGAGGATGGAGCTGTTAGAACGCTTAAAATAGATGTAGATTTTACCTCTGAGGAGCTCTCCTTGAATATGGACCAACCTGAAGTTGAGGGAAAAATTGTGGAGTTTGCTTCCCTTCAAGATCAAATCAATTTAGAATTTGAGGGGTATGAAAATTATGGTGATAAATTTACTAAAGCATCTAGCTAGTTTATTGACAATTTTATTTTTTTTGTCCTTCCCAGCTTATTCTCAAGACATGGAATCAAGAGCCTTGGTAGTTGCATCACAAGAAGCCGTTTTATCTAGTGAGTTAGCAGCGCGTATCGAAAATATTGCTGTGAAAGAAATGCAAAGATTTAAAAAAGGGGATTTGCTTATCCAGTTTGATTGCAGTTTATACGAAGCTCAAAAAGATGTTGTCAGTGCAAATGCCAATGGCGCTTTAATAAAACTAAAAAGCGACGAGCAAATGCTACAAATGAGATCAATTGGAAAATATGAATTAGAATTATCTATATCAGAATACGAGAAGGCAAAATCAGAGTTACGCATCGCTGAGCTTAATGTTGAGAGATGTCAAATCAAAGCACCTTTTGATGGAGCGGTCGAAGAAATCGTAGTTAATACATTTGAGACAATTCAGCCTCAAGTAGAATTAATGAAAATCATTCAAACAGATATTTTAGAATTAGAAATGGTGGTTTCTAGTGAATGGATTTCTTGGTTAACAATAGGACACCCCATTAAAGTGTACATTGATGAGATTCAAAAAGAATTTAATGCCTCGATTAGTGGCATTGGTGCAAATGTAGATCCTGTAAGCCAAACAATTCAACTAAAAGGTACTATCACGAATACGAGTCCCGCCCTTCTTCCAGGAATGAGTGGCCGCGTTGTATTTTGAGCCAAGACCAATTAAATCGTTTATCTAGAATATTCTCCTTTGAGAAGAAATTAAGAGAGGCCCAATCTTTTGTTGAAATTAGGTATACAGTTACCAATGAATTGCGCAGTATTGCGCCTTTTATGTATGCTTTTTTTGGCTCTTGGGCAAAGCCAAATAACTTTAAAATTGAAGCAATCTCAGACATCGCCATCGTGGAACAAACATCTGCCACAACCACGTTAGCTCAAAAAATAATACGACAAAAATTACAAGAGGGCTCTCCAGAAACCCACACCTTTTCTTTAAGCAAAGATAGTTTAATTCCTGCAAAGGGAGAAAATCCTCTACCTGACCAATTCTTGTGGGTTCCATGTATGTCTACTCAAAAAGGACCTCAAGCAATTTTACTATTAGTGAGAAATGAAAATTGGACTGAACAAGAGATCGAATATATTCGCCACCTGAGTAATTCCATCGGGCATGCTATGGGCTCACTAAAAGAAAATAATTTTTTTGAAAGTTCAGCCAAATTAATTCGCAAGACTTGGTTTCAATTTTTTGTAGTCGCAGGATTAGTTGCGAGCATGTTTTATCCTGTATCTATGTCTACAATTGGACAAGCAGAAATAACCCCTAAAGAGCCAAACATTATTAATGCACCGATAGATGGAGTTATTAAAGAGGTATTCGTTGAAAATAATGATGAAGTTAATTTAAAAACACCTTTGTTGGAATTTGAAAGAACCCAACTTCAAAATGATTATGATTTAGCATTTCAAGAATTAGAGGTTATAGAAACAGAATTACTTCAAGCCAGACAATCCTCTTTTCAAAGTAAAGCAGATAAAGCTTTAGCGAGTCAGCTTGAAAGTAAAATAAAATTAGCCCAGGAAACTCTTAATTATCAAAAAATATTATTAGACCGATCAACCCTCTATTCTCCTGCTGAGGGTGTTGCCGTGTTACAAGATAAATCGTTGCTGATCGGTAAACCGTACAACATTGGCGAGAGTATCATGGTCGTTGCTAATCCTTCTTCAGTGGATGTTACTATTTTTATGCCTGTGAAAGACTCAATTACAATTGAAAAAGATGCCAATATCAACGTTTTTTTGGACTCTGATCCCATGAATGTGATTAAAGCCAAGGTCACAAAATTTTCATATGAACCAGAAATCGTGTCCCAAAACCTTCTTGCTTATCGAGTCACCGCAGAGCTAGTAGATAATAATACCCCACCTCGAATAGGCCTTCGAGGGACAGCAAAAATTTTTGGAGAAGAAGTGAAGTTATTTTTCTATTTATTTCGCAAGCCAATTATTTTTGTAAGACAAACACTGGGTTTTTAAATGATCACACCAGCCATACGTCAAAACTTACAGCTTCTTCAAGGTACCCCTATGGAGGACGGTTCGCCTTCATGGTTGCTTTATGATAATTTGAGAAATAAATATTTTACTTTGGGTGTGAATGCTTTTCGTATGCTCAAATATTGGATATCGGGTGTTGACTCAAAACAATTTATTGAACAAGCACAAAAGAAAGGTCTTTATATCCAAGAGGATCAACTTAATGATTTTATAAACTTTCTAAAAACTAATAGTCTAATTTCTCATAATACGTCAGAGGATGTTCAAATTTTATTACATCAACATAATGCACAAAAAAAACATTGGTTGATGAGTTTAATACATAATTATTTATTTTTTAAAATCCCATTAATTAAACCTGACCCTTTTCTTGATAAAACATTACATCTAGCAAAATTTTTTAGTCAAAAAATTTTAAGATTAATCATTTATATAATTGGTACATTGGGAGTTTATTTTGTCATCCAGCAGTGGGACGAGTTTTTAACAACATTTTTATATTTTTTCAATTGGAATGGTTTGTTGTTTTATGGCATCGCACTTGTAGGTGTAAAGGCAATTCATGAATTAGGGCATGCTTACACGGCCAAAAATTTTGGTTGTAATGTAAATTCTATGGGAATTGCGTTTTTAGTATTTTTCCCATTTTTGTATACTGATAACACCAACGCATGGAGACTTAGAGACCATAAAAAAAGACTTTCTATAAATTTTGCAGGTATTTCTACAGAATTACACCTTGCCTTATTGGCTACTTTTATTTGGGGTATTACGGATCAAGGAACGTTGAAAAGTGTGGCTTTTTTTGTAGCTACCACAGGATGGATTTCCTCATTGTTGATTAATATCAGTCCTTTTATGCGGTTTGATGGATACTACGTTTTTGCTGATTATTTAAAAATTGAAAATTTACAACCCCGTGCATTTGCTCTAGCAAAATGGAAACTTCGTCATTGGATTTTTGGTTTTAAACATAATGCTCCTGAGCAGATTAATAAGCAAAAACAAACATTAATCATTGTTTATGCTTGGTCCACTTGGATATATCGCTTCTTTTTATTTTTAGGTATAGCGTTTCTTGTTTATTACTTTGCTTTTAAGCTTTTAGGAATATTCCTTTTTGTAGTTGAAATTGTGTGGTTCATTTTACTGCCTATTTTCAGAGAAATGCGCGAATGGTGGAGACTTCGTTCTAATATTTTTCTCTCACTTCAATTTATAAGATCTATTTTCATATTAGGAGCACTGGCGTTTATTATATTCTACCCTTGGAAATCATCTCAAAAAACCCCAGCAATTTATCAGTCTGAAAAATTTATAGAAATTTTTCCACCTATAAACTCACAAGTCCAAGGTATTTTCATTAAAGAAAAACAATTTGTTCAAAAAAATCAAAAGTTAATCAACCTTAATTCACCTGCTCTAAACTCGCAAATAGAAATAGTCCAAGCAGAATTAGAATTAGTTGAGATTAAAATAAATAATGCCTTAGACCTTGAAAGCAATCGATCTGATCTATTACGACTAAAAAGTGAAAGAAAAAAAATTGAAACTCAAATTAACAACCTAAATAAAATTAAATCTTCTTTGGCAATTAAAGCGCCGTTTGAGGGAGAGATCACTACATTTAATAATATTCAAAAAAACCAATGGTTAAATGAAGATACCCCAATTCTCAAATTAATTGATAAAAGGAACTATCAAGTAATCGCCTTTGTCTCTGAACAAAACATATCATTTTTAGATTTAACCAAAGAAATTCGATTTACTCCTTCCTCTACATCGCATGAAAATATGCTTGTGTATATTTCCTCAATTAGCAAATCACCTATTAGTAACTTTGACATGTATCCTATGGTTACCTCAATATTTGATGGTCCCATCGCTGCTAGTGAGGCCCCATCGGGAGACATTCAATCAGAGCAAGCATATTATAAAGTCACCCTTGACTTAGACCAGAAGAGTTCAGCAATAGAAAATAAAATGCTAGGTGTGGTGAACATTGGAATTGAGTCGAAAAGCTATTTCAATCGCTTTATAGATTTTTCAACAGCCACCTTAATAAGAGAGCTAAATTTCTAATTTAGTGGCTCATATTGGGCCTCAATATAACAAAAAGACAGTAAAATCGGTGTATTATTGGGGCTTATGATTATCTTGCAGCAAACACTTAAAGATCAATTACAAAATGAATCTGGCAAAAAGACTAGCTCCCCAAGTTCATTTTTTAAATCTAAATGGCTTGAAGAGCAGGACCAAAAGAAAACTTTTAATCACCTAAATAGTGCTGAAATAGATCAGACGATTCAAGAAAGAATATATTTTAAAAGCTCTAAAGCTTCTGACTATGAGCGTTTCCAAGAAATGAACGACTTGAAACGATCAAGTGACTTTAAGGTTTTTTCTAAATTAAGATCAATCATTAAGCCTTACCAAAAATTAGAGTTTCAAAAATTAACGGAAGAATTAGAAGCACTTGATTGCTTATATTCAATTCAGAATAAAAAAATAATGAACCATCAAATGATTAAGTCATTAACACAAAGTTTAAAGCAGATTGAAAAACACTGCCAAAAAATAAAGAAAGAAATAAATCATTCATTAAAGAAGAGTCGTCTTAAGTCCGAAATGACTCCTAGTGAAATAATTTTAAAAGACGGTTCTGGTGGAGATATCTCTTCTTCAAGTATATTTGAAGAATTTTCAATTATTGCTAAGCAATGTCAATTTCTCTCCAATACAGATAAATTAAAAACTGCTTCGGAGCCATCCTTATTTCCAGATTTAGAAAATAACGAAATTCCTTTAGATTATTTTATTATTACTCTAAAAAATTTATTTCAATGCGTGGATCTGACTCTTTTTAAAGTGACTGATCAAAAATCAGAATTAAAAACTTTTTGTTGGGAGGGAATTTTACAAACTCCTTCATTATGTTTTACCCCCTACTCAACTTTTCTAAAATCTTATAAAAGATGTAACGAAAAAAAATTATCTTTTTTTGGATTATCCCAAGTCATTAAAATTGATGATTTTAATCAGATAAGAGAAAAAATTTCTCAGTTTTAATTTTGTTTATAGCTTACTTTCAACATCAGTAGCATACCTAATAATAACAGAACTATTGAAAACGCAAAACCAAGACGTTGTGAGAATAAGAAAGTTAACGCAGCTGCGCACACAGGACCGATAAAAGCAGTAGCTTTTCCAGAAAATGTAAACATTCCAAATCCTAAACCTTGTGTTTCATTTGGAATAAGCTTGGCCATTATTACTCTACTAGAGCTCTGCAGGGGTCCGGCAAAAAAAGTGCCAGCGACAGTTAAAATCATAAACGCTCTAGGATCTTGGTTGATAGATATAGCTATAACTATCAAAGAGAGCATTAAAAGAGTTGTGATAACTGTCTTTTTATCATTTTTAAATACAGCTCCAATTAGATAACACCCAAAAGCACCGGCAATATTGGCTATAATTCCTACTATTAATATCTGTCCAATTGAAAGGCCTATCACAGAGGTGCCGAAAATTCCAATACTAGTGGACACTATAATTAGTCCGTCCATATAGAGCATCCTCGCTAACAAGTACCTTCCAATGTTTGTTAATCCTTTGTCCCACAAAAAATTTTTTACTTTTTGAGATATTTTGGTTGAAGAAATAGAAGCCCTTTGATCAAATTTAGAAAAATATAAAAGAGGAATGCAAAATACCAAAAACCAACATGCTAAGATAATATGCGCGAACCTTAAATGAAGGTAATTATCCATACTAATACCAAAGATATTTTGCATCGGTAATACAAGAGTAACAAGAAGTAAAGCTAGTATTATTGTACCTCCTAAAAATCCTGTACCAAATCCCAAACCAGAACTCAAAGTAAGATCATCAGAGCTACAATCTTTCATAATAGAATTATACAAACTATTAGACGCCTCATAGGTAACACTTCCAAAAAATACGATAACAAGAGCCGTTAAAACATAATCTTGTGTTGGTAAAACAAAATAAAATAAACCAATAGCAAAAATACAAATAAAAGAAAATAGTCTTAAAAGTCTTTGTCGCCCATTAAGCATGTTGTCAGCCCTATTTCCTATATAGGGCATTAAAATAGCTATAAAAATTCCAGCTAGACCAATTGTAAGTTGCCACAGAGCAGTACCAAGCTGCTCGTCAGCCGCTACATGATTTACAAAGTAACTTGAGGTGAATGCAGATAAAACGAGCATTGGGAAAACTGAATTCCCAGCATCATACAAAGAAAAATTAATTAACTTCTTCATTTATAATTATGAAACTTCCTCACCTTTTTTTTGATACCAATTGATTTTACCTAATCGGTTAGTGAGCCTATATAATTCTGATGCAGTCTTATCTGCAAACTCACTGACTAAATTGGTATAATTCTCACCAAGCATTATCCCATTATTCTCATCTTTTTTTAAAAGTTGATAATCGATAAGTTTTTGAACGCGTCTTCGGGTTGACTCTTTGGGTTGACCTAAGATATTTGCGATACTTAATATTGATAACCGTGATCCAGAAAAATATTTCTTAATCTCTTCATCCGGCATATCAGTCAAATCATTAAAAGACTTTTCTTCTTTTGAATTAATTTTGTATAGCCAATGAGCTGAGACTGTATTGAGTGTCATCATCTCATCAATATTAAGATCTAACTCGTTCACTCTTTTATAATAGTTAGTGATAAGCATCAGCCAAGAGTACGCTGCTTGACTATAACTTTTGATTTCATCCTGTGAATCTTTTCTAATATTCATAGTGTGAGATTACTACAAATAAACCTAAAATGGGCCTATAAATAAACCCAATTTGGGCCATTATTTTATAAAAAATTAACTGATTACTGATGTTTTTGTTAAAAATATTAATAAAATCATATCATGGCTAAATTTATTAGTGTGGTTAAATTTATAGTTAAAGAGGGAGAGGACTCAAAT